>NZ_NFKO01000003.1:0-180812 GCF_002160435.1 Pseudoflavonifractor sp. An176
GATCTACACTCATGTGGACAGCGAGGCCATGCGTCAGGCTGCCCAACTCAACCCTTTGGGAGATCGGTGCAAGAAAAAGTGAGCCTATCTCCTGCTGCTTTGGCACTTCGCACAAAGGGTATTGGGGTGGTGTATATAATTTGTCTTAAAAAAGATGGCTTGATACCTTGCAATTTGGGGCGAACGCTGTTAAAATGATGAAGTGCAAGACCAATTAATTCTACTAAGGAGTTGATTCAAATGCCACTGGTCACTACTACCGAGATGTTCAAAAAGGCATACGATGGTGGGTATGCAATTGGTGCTTTCAACGTCAACAACATGGAGATCGTTCAGGGCATCACCGAGGCCGCCAAGGAGGTTAACGCTCCCCTGATTCTTCAGGTTTCCAAGGGCGCTCGTGCTTACGCCAACCACACCTACCTGGTGAAGCTGGTTGAGGCTGCCATCATCGAGACTGGCCTGCCCATCGCTCTGCACCTGGATCACGGCGACAGCTTCGAGACCTGCAAGAGCTGCATCGACGGCGGCTTCACCTCCGTCATGATCGACGCCTCTTCCAAGCCCTTCGCTGAGAACATTGAGCTGACCAAGCGTGTTGTGGAATATGCTCATGATCACGGTGTTGTGGTCGAAGCCGAGCTGGGCGCTCTGGCTGGCGTGGAGGACGAGGTCCAGGTTTCCGCCGAGGACTCTCACTACACCCGTCCCGAGGAAGTTGAGGAGTTCGTCTCCAAGACCGGCTGCGACTCTCTGGCCATCGCCATCGGCACCAGCCACGGCGCTTACAAGTTCACCGCTGCTCAGTGCACCCGCAACGAGAAGGGCGAGCTGGTTCCCCCTCCCCTGCGCTTCGACATCCTGGACGAGGTCGTCCGTCGTCTGCCCGGCTTCCCCATCGTTCTCCACGGCTCTTCTTCCGTGCCTCAGGAGTATGTGAAGATGATCAACGAGAACGGCGGCAAGATGCCCGATGCCGTTGGTATCCCCGAGGAGCAGCTGCGTCAGGCCGCCCGCGGCGCTGTGTGTAAGATCAACATTGACTCTGACCTGCGTCTGGCCATGACCGGCACCATCCGTAAGTTCTTCGCTGAGCACCCCGACAAGTTTGACCCCCGCGAGTACCTGAAGCCCGCCCGCGCCAACATCAAGGAGCTGGTCAAGCACAAGCTGATCAACGTCCTGGGCTGCGACGGCAAGGCCTAATCAGCGCGTTTCAAACGCATCACAACATTAGGAGGATTCAAACATGTCTCAACTGAAAGGCGCATGTATCATTGGTCAGTCCGGCGGTCCTACCTCCGTGATCAATGCCAGCGCATACGGTGTCATTCGCACCGCTCTGGATAACCCCAACATTACCGCCGTGTACGGCGCTGCTCACGGCATCAAGGGCGTTCTCAACGATCGTCTGTATGACATGAGCCAGGAGGACGCTCACGAGCTGGAGCTGCTGCTGAACACTCCCTCTTCCGAGCTGGGTTCCTGCCGCTACAAGATCGCCGATCCCGATGTGGACGACACCGACTACAAGCGGATTCTGGAGATCTTCAAGAAGTACGACGTGCGTTACTTCTTCTACAACGGTGGTAACGACTCCATGGACACCTGCTCCAAGGTCAGCCGCTTCATGGCAAAGTCCGGCTATGAGTGCCGCGTCATGGGCGTGCCCAAGACCATCGACAACGATCTGTTCGGCACCGACCACTGCCCCGGCTTCGCCTCCGCTGCCAAGTACATCGCTACTTCCTGCGCTGAGGTGTACAAGGATGCTCGTGTGTACGACACCGGCATGGTCACCATCATCGAGATCATGGGCCGTCACGCTGGCTGGCTGACTGCCGCTGCCGCTCTGGCTGGCGTCGTGGGCTGCGCTCCCGACCTGATCTACGTTCCTGAGGTGGACTTCGACATGGACAAGTTCCTGGCCGACGTCACCTCCATCTACGAGAAGAACGGCAACTGCATCGTGGCTGTCTCCGAGGGCATCCACTATGCTGACGGCTCCTTCGTTTCCGAGGCTAAGACCTCCGCTACCGACGGTTTCGGTCACGCTCAGCTGGGCGGTCTGGCTGCTATGCTGGCCAACATCGTCAAGGAGCGCACCGGCGCCAAGGTCCGTGGCATCGAGCTGTCCCTGCTGCAGCGCTGCGGCGCTCACCTGGCTTCTCAGACCGACATTCAGGAGTCCTTCCTGGCTGGTAAGACCGCCGTGGAGGCTGCTGTGGCCGGCGAGACCGATAAGATGGTGGGCTTCGAGTGCTCCCGTGAGAACGGCTATGAGTGCAAGACCAAGCTGTTCAACCTCTCTGAGGTGGCCAACTTCGAGAAGAAGGTGCCCCTGGAGTGGATCAACGAGGCTGGCAACGGCATCAACCAGGGCTTCATCGACTACGCCCTGCCCCTGATCCAGGGTGAGAACACCCGCGCCACCGAGCACGGTCTGCCCCGCTTCGCCCGTCTGAAGAAGGTTCTGGCCAGCAAGTAAGAAGAGTAGACCTCTTCCCTACTTTGTGCTATGATGATGAGGAATTACAGTGATGTAATTCCTCATCATTTTTTATGTTCCGAAGGAGATGAAAAAGATGCTTCATATGGCTATTTTGGGAGCTGGCCGTATTGCCGCAACCATGGCGGAGACCATCAACCGCATGAATCAGGCGGGAAACCATGCCGTCTCCCTGTATGCTGTGGCAGCCCGGGATTTGGAACGGGCCCAGCAGTTTGCCGATACCCACGGCGTAGAGCGGGCCTACGGCAGCTATGAGGAGATGCTCCAGGACCAGCAAGTCCAGCTGGTGTATGTGGCCACCCCTCACTCTCATCATTATCAGCATGTCATGATGTGCCTGGAGCAAGGAAAGCATGTTCTGTGCGAGAAGGCCTTTGCCGCCAATGCCCAGCAGACGCGAGAGATGCTCCAGCGGGCCAAAGACAAGGGCCTGCTGCTCACCGAGGCCATCTGGACCAGATACCAGCCTATGCGGGAGATCATCTCTCAGGTGGTGAACTCCGGTGTCATTGGAGAGCCCCGAATGCTTACCGCCAACCTGGGCTATGAGATCATGGGAAAAGAGCGCATTGTGGAGCCTGCCTTGGCCGGAGGTGCCTTGCTGGATGTGGGGATTTATCCCTTGAACTTTGCCGAGATGGTGTTTGGTGCCCCGGACCAGGTCCATGCTGTGGGCGTCCTCTCGGACAAGGGAGTGGACCTCCAGGACAGCATGACCCTGACGTGGAAGGATGGAAAGATGGCAGTATTGAACGCCGGGGCCAACTGTGTCTCTGACCGGATGGGAGTCATCTACGGTACCCGTGGCTTTGCTGTGGTAGAGAATATCAACAATCCCCAGTCCATCACCGTCTATGACGCCCAGTACCAGCAAGTAGAGCATCACCCCTGCCCTGCTCAGCTCACTGGCTATGAGTATGAGGTGGTGGAGGCAGCCCGCTGTATTGAGGTGGGAGCGATGGAGTGCCCCTCCATGCCTCATCAGGATACCGTGCATATGATGGAGCTGATGGACGAGATTCGCCATCAGATGGGTGTGCACTACCCCTTTGAATAAGACAGAAAACCCCTCCGGTGTAGTTAGCACTACATCGGAGGGATTTTCATAGATTCGTTTATTTTTGAGGCTTCATGGACCAGAACACCACATTCATCAAGATGACAATGAGAAACACCACGCCAATGGCGACCCAAAATCCCATGTCAATGCCCCAAAGAGAAGTGGTTCCAAATACGTCCATCCACAGGTTTGCCCAGTTCATCATGATATTCCTCCGTTCTTATAACAATTCACCGTAGTGCCGCACATAGGCCTTTTTGAGACTGGTGGCCAAAATCATGTAGAGGAGAATGCACGGAATCAGATAGGCGAAGTAGGCGGCAGGCAGCGCCACAAACCCCAGAGCGGCTCCCAGCGGGGCAAAGGGAATGACGGTGAGCACGGTGATACCCGTCAGGGTCAGAAGGGTCAAGGGAGCGGAAGCACGGCTCTGAAGAAAGGGCAGCTTTGGGGTGCGAATCATGTGAATGACCAAGGTCTGGCTCCACATGGATTCCACAAACCAACCAGCCTGGAACAGTCCGATATACTTGGCCTGCATCAGGGCCAGTTCTGCCCCGCTGAAATGTGCGGGCAGATCGTTGAACAGCACGCCACCGGAAATAAACATGGGACAGAAGACGAAGTACATAAACAGATAAGTGGTAAAGTCGAAAATGGAACTGGTGGGCCCAATCCAGAGCATGAAGTTGCCCACGCTGGAGGCGTCCCATTTCCGGGGCTTGGCGATAAACTCCTCGTCCACATTGTCCCAGGGAATGGCGGTGCAGGACAAGTCATAGATCAGATTTAAAAAGATCAGGTGCACGCTCATCATGGGCAGGAATGGCAGCAGCGCAGAAGCTGCCAGCACCGAGAACATGTTGCCGAAGTTGGAAGAGGCGGTCATTTTGATGTACTTGATCATGTTGGCGTAGGTTTTGCGCCCCTCGATGATGCCCTGCTCCAAGACCATCAGGTCTTTTTCCAGCAGAATGATGTCAGCAGATTCCTTTGCCACATCCACGGCGGTATCAACGGAGATTCCGATGTCGGCAGACTTCATGGCCGCAGCATCGTTGATACCATCCCCCATAAAGCCCACGGTGTGGCCGTTTTGCCGGAGAATGGAGACTACACGGGCCTTTTGCTCGGGAGTCAGCTTGGCGAACACGTCGGTGGATTCGGCTGCTTTGGCCAGTTCGGCATCGCTCATCTTCTCCAAATCAGAGCCTAGGAGCATATTGCGCACTTTGATGCCCACCTGTTTGCAGATGGTGCGGGTCACTTTGTCGTTGTCCCCGGTGAGAATCTTGGTGGTCACACCGTGGTCTTTTAGCGCTTGGATGGCGTCTGCTGTGGACTCCTTGGGTGGGTCCAAAAAGGCCAGATATCCCATCAGAACCATGTCGCACTCGTCTTTGACGCCGAACGCACCCACAGGAGAAGGATTGCTCTTTTGAGCAATGGCCAGCACACGGAAGCCCTTGTCGTTGAGGCTGTCTACGGTCTGGAGAATGTGGCGACGCACCTCATCGGTCAGCGGCTGCACGCCGCCGTCATACTCTGCAAAGGTGCAGACGGAGAGCATTTCTTCTACAGCACCCTTCGTCACCATCTGGGTCTTCCCTGTCTGGTCCTGCACCACGGTGGTCAACCGACGGCGCGTGAAGTCAAAGGGAATTTCATCCACCTTCACATAGTGTTCCGACAAGTCCACCAGCCGGGGGTCCTCTGCCTCGGCTTCCTCGGTCTTGTGGATGATGGCCAGGTCCATCAAGTTCTTATAGCCGGTCTGGAAATAGCTGTTGAGATAGGCGTGGCGCAGGACACGGGTGTCGTCCTCGCCGTTGATGTTCAGGTGATATTCCAGCACCACTTGATCTTGGGTCAAAGTCCCGGTCTTATCGGTGCACAGAATATCCATGGCCCCAAAGTTTTGAATGGAGTTGAGATTTTTCACAATGGTCTGCTTCTTGCTCATGGACACCGCCCCCTTGGCCAGGCAGGTGGTGACGATCATGGGCAGCATCTCCGGGGTCAGACCCACGGCGATGGAGATACCGAACAAAAAGGCGTCCAACCAGTCTCCCTTGGTGATGCCGTTGATGAAGAATACCAGGGGGACCATAATGAGCATAAATCGGATAAGCACCCAGGAGACGGCGTTCACACCCTTGGTGAAGCTGGTCTCTACCGCCTCGCCTGCCACGGCGGAGGCCATGGAGCCAAACAGGGTGTGGTCACCTACGCAGACGGCCACAGCGGTGGCGCTGCCGGAGACCACATTGCTGCCCATGAAAGCGATGTTGGTATAATCCGTGATGCTCTCTGCGGCGTCACATACATGAGGGGTCTTTTCCACCGGCTCGCTTTCACCGGTGAGGCTGGCCTGGCTGACAAACAAATCCTTGGCCTCCAGAATACGCACATCTGCGGGAATCATATCGCCGGCGGACAGATGCACGATGTCCCCCACCACAAGATCATCCATGGGAATCTCCGCCTTTTCCTGTCCCCTGCGGGTGACGGTGCAGGTGGTGGTGATCATGGCCAGAAGCTTCTCCGCTGCGTTGCCGCTCCTGGATTCCTGTACAAACCGAAGGGTACCGGAAATCAGCACCATGGTGAGAATCATCACCACCGTCAGACAATCGAAATCCTCCGGTGTGCTGCCCAACAGGGAGAAATAGGGGAAAATCATATCGGTCAGGGTGGATACCAGGGCCAAGCAGAACAAAATGGCGGTGAAGGGATTGATGAAAGCGCCGGCCAGCCGTTTGGCCAGGGATTTCTTCTTTTCATGGGTCACTTTGTTGTTGCCGTATTGGCTGCGGTGGTGAATCACCGTCTCCTCGTCCAAGCCGCACAGGGCGGCTTGTAGGTTCATCAGGACATGTTTGTTGGAAGTGGTTGCCGCATCTTGGATGCGGCGATTTTGCTGTTTACGGGCGTTGTCTCTCTCGGCGGTGGGACGGACCGCCATGGATTTTTCTTTCAGGTGCATTGGTCTTACCTCCTTGCATAGAATCAAGGCAAAGACAGACATGTGTAGACATGGGACTCCGGGTCCCACATGCCGTGCCAAGCCTTCGCGTATGATCGTCAGAGTCCATGTCGTTCACCTCTCTTTCTCCGTAAGTATAAAAAATCGCAAGGAGAATCCCATGGTCAAAACCTTGCGATTTCCTTGCGATTTGGTCAGAATAGGCGGTTAGAGTTTGTCGTTAAACTTGTACCCAATGCCCCAAATGGTCAGGATATACTCCGGTGCATCCGGGTTAGGCTCAATCTTCTTTCTGAGTTTTCGGATAAATGCCATGATGTTGCTGTCATCCATCAGATAATCATGTTCCCATACGGCCTGATAGATCTGTTCCTTGGTGAACACCTCGCCCCGGTTGCGAGCTAGGAAATAGAGAATGTCAAACTCCTTGGGGGTCAGGGAGATCTCGGTGTCGTCCCGTCTCACCCGCCGCAGTCTCAGGTCGATGGAGAGCGCGCCGCATTGGATGGTTTCGATGGAAGGAATAACAGAGTCGGACTCTCCTATCTCCACCATCAGAGAGCTTGTCCGGCCATCCATCAAATCGGTCAGACCTTCCAGCAGTTCCTTGGCGGCAGGAGTATCTGGTGCGGAGGTGCGAAGCTTTTCCGTCAGCCACTTGGTGAGGGAGAAATCCAGAGCGATAAAACCGATGTTCTTTTTCATTCCAGACTCCTCCTTTCTCAAAGTAGTTCACGGTACTTCTTGATATAGAAGCTTTTTGCCCATGTGACCAGCAACAGGTACAGCAGGACCACCACCACCAGGAAGATGAAATAAGGGATGGGCAGCGCAGTCAATCCGATGAGGTGCCCCATGGGGGTGAAGGTCAAAATGGTGAAAAACAGAATGCCCAGAGTGGTGACCAACATCACAGGACGGGAAGGCCTGCTCTGGAGCAGCGGCACTTTTTTGGTACGGAGTAGGTGCAAAATCAAGACCTGTGTCCACATGGACTCCAAAAACCATCCCGTTTGAAATAGGGCGATAAATCGAAGCTGCTCCTCGCTCCCTGCCAGAGAAACAAAACTTCCATGGCAGACGGTGGGACAGAGTACAAAGAGCAGGAAGGCAAAGGTCACAAGATCGAAAATAGAACTGATAGGGCCAAAAAAACGCATGAAACGGCCCAGTGTGCGCCCAGACCATTCCAGCGGCTGGGCACAGGCTTCCTCATCCACGTTGTCCCACGGGAGGACCAGACACAACATATCATAGAGCAGGTTTAGCAGCAACAGCTGCACCGAGGTCATGGGGAAAAAGGGCAGGAATACGCTGGCGATCACGATGGAAAAGATGTTTCCAAAATTGGAGGAGGCCGTAATCTTGATGTATTTGGATACGTTGGAAAAGGCTTTCCGCCCCTCCTGAATGCCTGCCTCCAGCACGTTGAGGTCTTTTTTTAGAAGGATGACATCGGCGCCTTCCTTGACCGCGTCAGCAGCTGTATCCACCGAAATACCTACATCCGATTCCACAATGGCGGGCAAGTCATTCATGCCGTCCCCCAGGAATCCCACAGTATGTCCATTGGTCTGTAGGGTCTGTACAATCTGTACTTTCTGTTTGGGGGACAGCTCTGCAAAGACGGTGGTGCGTTCAATTTTGATGGGGAGCTCGTTGTCACCCAATTCCTCCAGCTCTGCTCCCGTCAAGGTCTCGGTGGCGTCAATGCCAAGCCTGCGGCATATGGAGACTGCCACACTTTTTTGATCGCCAGTCAGCACCCGAATACCCACGTGGTGGTCCTGTAATGCTTGGATGGCGGCGGCAGCGGTATGTTTGGGGGCGTCGAAAAAGGCCAGATAGCCCAGGAGAATGAGGCCTTGCTCATCTACCGTTTCCAGGCTCTCATGGCCCAAGGGCTTATAGGCGATGGCCAGGACTTTCATGCCGTCCTCCAGCATTTCGTCCACAATGGCACGGACGCTGGTAAGGCCATCTGTACCCATGACGCTGCGCTGGCCTCGATACTCCACGTGGCTGCACCGAGAACACACAGCGTCAATACTACCCTTGACCAGGAGCAACTTCTCCTCCCCCTGTTTTACCAGAATGCTGGCCAGCTTCCGGTCGTAGTCAAAGGGAAACTCGTCCAGCTTTCTGTACTCCGCTTCCAATGCTTGAAAATGGTCACCATGCCCCGGCATATTCCGACATGTGAGAATGGCATCATCCAGATGATTGCGCACTCCGGTATGGTACAGGCTGTTCAAATAGGCAAAGTCCAGCACCTGCTGGCTTTCGTTGCCCAGCACGTCCATATAATACTCCAGGGCAATGCGGTCTCCGGTCAGGGTTCCGGTTTTATCTACACAGAGCACATCCATACTGCCAAAGCCCTGCATGGCATTGATGTTTTTCACCACCGTCTGCTTTTTGCCCATGGCAGAGCTGCCTTTGGCCAGACAGGCGTTGATGACCATGGGGAGCAGTTCCGGAGTCAGACCCACGGCCACAGATAGGGCAAACAGGAATGCAGAGAGCCAGTTGCCCTTGGTGGCGCCACAGGCGATAAAAACCACGGGGACCAGAGCGACCATGAAATGAATCAGGACCCGCGCGATGGAATTGGCCCCCCGGTCAAATCGGTTGTTGCGGCTTGTCTCTGAGCTGGAGAAACCGCCGTAGACGGTATCCGGACCCACGGCTAGGACCACGCCTTCTCCAGTGCCTCCGATGACAGAGGAGCCCATAAAGGCCAGGTTGCTGTACTCTGCATAGGAGTGGGCTTTCCCCTGGGGGAGTGTTTTTGCGTGTTTCTCCAGAATGGTGCTCTCGCCCGTCAGGACGGATTGGGAGACAAAGAGGTCCTTTACATCTGTGAGACGGAGGTCTGCCGGGACCCGATCTCCTGCAACCAGGCGAACGGTATCCCCCACTACCAATTGTGTGGATGGCAACCTGACCCACTGCCCATTCCGAAGCACTAAGACGTTTGAGGCGATCATCTTGGTGAGGTGATCTGCCACACGTTTTGCCCGCAGTTCCTGAGTAAACCGTACCACCCCGCTGATGAGCAGCATACTCACAATGAGGGTCACAGTAGTAAAATTTCGGCTGAAGTTGGAGGCCAGAAACACATCGGTCACCAGGGAGATGGCCGCCAAGACAAACAGAATGATGGAAAACGGGTTGATAAAGGCACGGCGCAAACGATAGAGCACCGTGTCCGATGCCCGGCCGGACAAAATGTTTTTACCATATTGTCCGCGACTGGCCTCTACCTGCTCGTCGCTGTACCCCTGTTGGGAAATGTGAAACTCTTTGTACAGTACATCGGTTCCGGTATATGCATAATCCAGTACACGTGGGTGAATGGTTCGATCCCCTTTCACTTGCCTCACCTCCATGTGGTCTGGTCTATCATACCATAGAATGGCCAGTTGGAAATCTTGCTTTTTCCTTGTTTTGCACCGTAGCGAAAAAATAGCCTCAAGCCAAACCTGTGGCTTGAGGCTATTTTATCAATCGTTGAATGAATTAGCCGTGGACGCCGGTGAGGTCACGGAGCATGCACAGGCTGCCCTCGTCAATTTCCTTCTTCATGCCCAGGGCTTCGTTGATGTCGTAGTCCACAATGTCGTCCCCGTTCATGGCCACCACACGGCAGGTCTTGCCCTCGGCCAGGAGGCGGACAGCATGATAACCCATGTTAGTGGCTACCATACGGTCACGGGCGGTGGGAGAGCCGCCGCGCTGGACGTGACCCAACACGGTGACACGGGTGTCCAAAGCGGTGTACTCCTTGATCTGCTGGGCCACGCCGTAGCCGCCGCCGGGCACGCCCTCGGCCACGATGACCATGAAGTGGGTGCGGCCACCCAGACGGGCCTGACGGATGGGGGTGATGACGTCCCGCTGGAAGTCCACGGGCTGCTCAGGGACCAGCACCACGGTGGCACCGCAGGAAATGCCGACGGCCACGGCCAGGTGTCCGGCCCGGTGGCCCATGACCTCCACCACAGAGCAGCGCTCGTGAGACTTCATGGTGTCACGGAGACGGTCGATGCTCTCCAGAGCGGTGTTGCAGGCGGTGTCGTAGCCGATGGTGTAGGAGGAACAGGCGATATCATTGTCGATGGTACCGGGGATACCGATGACAGAGATGCCGCTCTCAGCCAGGGTCAGCAGACCACGGAAGGTACCGTCGCCGCCGATACCCACCAGGGCATCCAGGCCCAGAAGCTTACAGGTGGCCAGGGCCTTCTCACGGCCGGCAGGCTCCTTGAACTCCAGGCTGCGGGCGGAGTACAGAATGGTACCACCCCGACGGGAGATATCGCTGACGCTTTCAAAATCCAGACGGGCAAAATCGCCGTTGATAAGGCCGTGATAGCCACGACGAATGCCGATACACTCAATTCCCATGTGCAGGGACGTTCTGACAACGGCGCGGATGGCGGCATTCATGCCGGGAGCGTCTCCGCCGCTGGTAAATACGCCGATACGATGCACTGCTGTATCCATGTTCATTCCTCCCAAAATATAAAATTGATGCGTGAAATTAAACCTTGAGTTCGGTGTGAACTCCAGTCAGAGCCTGAGAATGGGCCCCCAGTACGGGGGTGATGCACTCAGCAATGAAATCCTCCACCTGCTGGGGGCAGCGGCCAATGTAGCGGGAAGGCTCCATGTGGGCCACCAGCTCCTCCCGGCTCATGCCGAAGAGGGGATCTTCTGCAATGAGGTCGATGAGGTTGTTGTTCAGGCCCAGGTCCTTCACATTGCGGCCAGCTTCCAGGGCGTGGACGCGGATGCGCTCGTGGAGCTCCTGACGGTCGCCGCCCTTCTTCACGGCGTCCATCATGATGTTCTCGCTGGCCATAAAGGGCAGCTCCTCCAGGATGTGCTTCTCAATCACCTTCTCGTGGACCACCAGGCCGGCGGACACGTTCTCGTAGATGTTGAGAATGGCGTCCACAGCCAGGAAGGCCTCGGGCACGGAGATGCGCTTGTTGGCGGAGTCGTCCAGAGTGCGCTCAAACCACTGGGTGGCAGCGGTGAAGGTGGGGTTCATTACGTCGGCCATTACATAGCGGGCCAGAGCGCAGATGCGCTCGCAGCGCATGGGGTTGCGCTTATAGGGCATGGCAGAAGAGCCGATCTGCTTGCTCTCGAAGGGCTCCTCCACCTCCTTGAGGTGGCACAGGAGACGCACGTCGGTGGCAAACTTGCTGGCGGACTGGGCGATACCGGAGAGGGTGGAGACGATGGCGGAGTCCACCTTCCGGGAGTAGGTCTGGCCGGATACGGGGACGGAGGCCTCGAAGCCCATCTCCTTGGCGATGCGGCGGTCCAGCTCCTTGCACTTCTCGTGGTCCCCTTCAAACAGCTCCAGGAAGGAGGCCTGAGTTCCGGTGGTGCCCTTGCAGCCCAGCAGCTTCAGGTTGGCGATGCGGTACTCGATCTCCTCCAGGTCCATGAGCAGCTCGTTCATCCACAGAGTGGCGCGCTTGCCCACCGTGACCAGCTGAGCGGCCTGGAAGTGGGTAAAGCCCAGGGTGGGCAGAGCCTTGTATTTCAAAGCGAACTGGGACAGGTTGGACAGCACCCGCACCAGCTTGTCGCGAATCAGCTCCAGGCCTTCCCGCATGATGATCACATCGGTGTTGTCGCCCACATAGCAGCTGGTGGCCCCCAAGTGGATAATGGGCATGGCCTTGGGGCACAGGGTGCCGAAGGTATGAATGTGAGCCATGACGTCGTGGCGCAGCTCCTTCTCCTTCTGAGCGGCCAGGTCATAGTCGATGTCGGTCAGGTGGGCCTCCATCTCCTGAATTTGCTCCTGAGTCACGGGCAGGCCCAGCTCCATCTCGGCCCGAGCCAGCGCCACCCACAGCTTGCGCCATGTGGAGAACTTCTTGTCCGGAGAGAAGATGTACTGCATCTCATCACTGGCATAGCGAGACGAGAGAGGACTTTCGTAAATAGATTTGTTCACGGTGAAAAGAACCCCCTTATTGGATATGAGCAGGGAAAAACCTTGGATTCCCCACTTCGTTCAGGAACAAAAAACGGCTATCATTTCAATGTCCCGTAATGATAGCATTATATCACAGTTCGACAACCGGAACAAGACGTCCTTAGAAAAACGTTACCATGAACTGGACAAATAAAAACGGAGTTGCCGAGAAGGCAACTCCGTTTGGATGCAACAAAGATAGAGGCTTAGCCCTCTTCACGCATCTTGGCAAAGCACTCGCTGCAGTAAACAGGGCGATCGGACTTGGGCTCAAAGGGAACCTTCGCCTCACGGCCACAAGCGGCGCAGGTGGCGGTGAAGTACTCACGGGGACCACGGGCGGCAGCCTTGCGAGCGTCGCGGCAGGCCTTGCAGCGCTGGGGCTCATTCTGGAAGCCGCGCTCAGCGTAGAACTCCTGCTCACCGGCAGTGAACACGAACTCCTGGCCACACTCTTTGCATACTAAAGTCTTGTCTTCGTACATGGAAATACCCTCTCTTTTGATGCCCAGAACCGGGAAATGCCTCTGCTGGGACTGTAATATTTGCGTCAGCTCTCGCTGAAATCGCCATAATATGGGGCAACCTTTCGTCGAATCCGTTGTACTGCGTTGTCCACAGACTTCACAGAGCGACCGACGTGGCAACTGATTTCCTGATAAGAGAGTCCTTGCAGGAACAGGGCCAAAACCTGCCGTTCAAGACAAGACAAACACTTGGTGAGCTGTTCCATCCGCTCCGTCTCTTCCTCTCTGGAGATATAGAGCTCTTCCGGACTGGAACCGCTCTCTGCCTCAATGGAGTCAAAGGGGACGCTGTCGTTCAAAGGTGTGTGTTTCCCCCGGGATGCAGAGGTAACGGCGGAACGAATGCGATTGCGAATGCAGACGTCGGCAAAGGTGCGAAAGGTAGCGTCACGACTGGGGTCAAATTCACGGATGGCTTTGATCAGTCCGAACATGGCCTCCTGAATCAAATCCTCGCTGTCGCCACCTGCCAAAAAGAAGGGGCGGGCGCAGATGCGGACCTGCCGCTGATAGCGCAGAACCAACACTTCCTCAGCCGTCAAATCGCCCTCTCTGGCCTTTGCACAAAGTGCCTCATCAGAATATTCTGTTGTCAACTCCTCAATGTCCTTCATACTGTAACCTTGTTTATTTTTATCACAAACTGGCGCGATTGTCAATGATTTTTATGCAAAATCTAAAAAGCATCTGGAAAGGTTCTGGAAAACCCGGCAATCAAAAGGAAAGTTGTTCCATTTCTCCTCGGTTGGGTGGTGTCAACCCCAGGTGTTCAAAGGCCTTATAGGTGACGCAGCGGCCCCGGGGCGTGCGGGTGAGAAAGCCCAGCTGCATCAGATAGGGCTCGTACACATCCTCCAGGGTGACGGACTCCTCGTTGATGGTGGCGGCCAAGGTGTCCAGGCCCACAGGCCCGCCGTTGTAATTTTCAATGATGCTCAACAGCATGCGGCGGTCGATCTGGTCCAGACCCAGGGCGTCAATCTCCAGCGCCTGCAAAGCCCGGTCGGCTACTCCCTGGGTGATGACGCCTCCGGCAGTGACCTGGGCGAAGTCCCGCACCCGCCGCAGCATCCGGTTGGCGATACGGGGTGTGCCCCGGCTGCGCCGGGCAATCTCCATGGCTCCGTCTGGCTCGATGAGCACATTGAGAATGCCGGCCGAACGGGTGACAATTTCACTGAGCTCTTCGGGGGTGTACAGCTCCAGACGGAGGGTGACGCCAAAGCGGTCCCGCAGAGGGGCGGACAGCTGCCCTGCCCGGGTGGTGGCGCCGATGAGGGTGAACTTAGGCAGGTCCAGGCGGATAGAGTTGGCGGAAGGGCCTTTGCCAATCATGATGTCAATGGCGTAGTCTTCCATGGCTGGGTAGAGAATTTCTTCCACCGAGCGGTTCAGCCGATGGATTTCGTCCACAAACAGAATGTCATTTTCCTGGAGGTTGGTGAGCAGAGCCGCCAAATCCCCCGGCTTTTCAATGGCGGGGCCGGAGGTGATACGGATCTGTACCCCCATCTCGTTGGCGATGATGCCGCTGAGGGTGGTTTTGCCCAGGCCCGGGGGGCCGTGGAGCAGCACGTGGTCCAGGGGCTCGCCCCGCATTTTGGCCGCCTGGATGAACACCTCCAGGTTGGCCTTGGCCTTGGATTGGCCGATGTACTGGTCCAGGGTCTGAGGCCGCAGAGAGGCCTCCCCATCGTCCGCTCGCGTCAGAGAGGTGCTGACCAGGGGCTCGAAGTCCGACCCTTCATATTCGTGGTTGGAAAAATCAATGCTCATATCTGTCACACCTCATTTAGCGGACCATGCGCTTGAGCGCCTGCTTGATGATCTCTTCCAAGGTCAGCTGGTCCACATCCAGGCCCTTCAACGCAGCGGCAATCTCCGGTTGGCTGTACCCCAGGACGGCCAGAGCCGCCGAGGCCTCGCTGGTCTTGTTTTCGGGAATGATGGTCACGCCGCCGGCAAAGGCTTCCCCGCTGCTGGTGGTGAGCTGCCCTTTGGACAGCTTGTCCTTGAGCTCCAGGATGATGCGCTGGGCGATCTTCTTTCCGATGCCAGGGGCGCAGGTCAGGGCCTTCTCGTTTTCCGAGACGATGGCCATAGCCAGTCCCTCCGGCGTATTGGAGGAGAGAATGGCCAGAGCGGCCTTGGGGCCCACACCGGACACCCCAATGAGCATCTGGAAGCTGGACAACTCGCTCTCCGTGGAAAATCCGTAGAGTTCAAAAATATCCTCCCGGACGTGGAGGTAGGTGTAGAGCTTGGCCTGTGCCCCGCGGGTCAGACCAGTCAGAGTATGGTTGGTGGTGCGGCAGGCATAGCCCACGCCGCCGCAGTCAATGACGGCCAGATAGGGGCCAATATGGGCCACCGTTCCGTTGAGATAGTAAAACATAGTTTGCTCCTTAGGTATGGTTCATAGATCGGGACAGCAGCGAGGTGCAGCTGCGGGCATGGCACAGGGCGATGGCCACCGCATCGGCGGCGTCATCCGGCTTGGGCACACTGGCCAGGTGAAGTAACTTTCGGGTCATCTCCATCACCTGCCGTTTTTCCGCCTTGCCGTATCCCACCACGGCCTGCTTGACCTGGGAGGGGTTATACTCCACCACAGGCAGACCACATTTCTCTGCAGTCATTAAAATCACCCCTCTGGCCTGGGCCACGCCGATGCCAGTGGTGACGTTTTGGTTGAAGAACAGCTCCTCAATCGCCAAAACCTCCGGGTGAAACTGCCCAATCAGCTCCTCCAGGTCTGTGGCAATCTGCCACAGTCGGGCGGGCAGACGCACCCCTGCCGGGGTGTTGATGGCCCCGCAGGCCACCAGCTGTTGTCTGCCAGGCTGGGAGTCGATGAGGCCGAATCCCACAATGGCATAGCCTGGGTCAATCCCCAATATCCGCACTCGATTCTCCCTCCCCTGCCCTGGAAATTTACTCGAACTATTGTATCATAATTTGCCACCAGCCGCAAGGGAAAGGGCGTACCGGGTACCATGGAGTTTTCAGCCCAAGGGAAGCAGAGAGAGCAACTTTTGGCACAACCCCGGGAGAAGGAATGGGAGTAAATGCCCTTGCAGGAAGTAGGAAAGACCAAACAGGGCCCCACAGCAGACCAGCGCAGACCATGGAGGCAGGAGTTTGGCCGAGGACTCCTGGGGGATACATTTGCGCAGGGCGTTGGTAAACGACCATTTTGCCACATACAGGGTGAGAGGCAGCACCAGGATGGCGGAGACCCCGAAGAATAGAGCGCCCCATCCTAGACCAGAGAGGCCGAACATGGCCACAAAGCTGGAGCAGGCATAGCTGAGGAGAAAGCACCGGATGAGGAGTACGCATGGTACCCCCACTACGCCGGGAGGACCAAAGCTCAGCAGCACCAATAGCAAGGGCCAGCAGAGAATGTCCCAGACGGTGGACCAAAAGGAGACGGGAGGAACTGTTCCCTGGGCCACCGACTGAAAATAGCTGGTCAATTGGTCGGAGAACTGGGGATGACGGCCCCCAAGCGCAGCAAAAATGCTGCCCAGCAGTACCCCCACTAGGCAGAATATGCATAGAAAGAAGAGCGGGCCTCTCTCCCGCCGTTTCCCCTGTCCCCGGGATGTTCGTGGCGAATATAGCCGCTTGGGATGCGTCATCGTTTCATCACCTCTTGCTAACCTATGCATCCCAGGGGAAACTATGCAAAAGAGAATCGCCGCCCCCTGTACGAAAAGGGGCGGCGATTGAGATAGCCTGAAAAGGAATTAGACCATACCGGCACGGTGGGCCTTCATGGCGATGGCGCACTCCAGACGCTTGCGCTGCATGTCGCAGCCAAACCGATTGGGAATCATCATGTCCCCGTTGACCTCCAGATTAGAGGCGGAGCAGCCGCCGCTGCAATAGAAGCGGGCCCAGCAGTCCTTACAGTCAGGGCGGGTGTAGATGTTCAGCCCGGCAAACTTCCGGGAGATGTCCATGTCAAAGGTGTTGTCATACACGTTGCCCAGCTTGTACTCTTCCTTGCCCACAAACTGGTGGCAGGGATAGATGTCGCCATCGGGGGTGATGGCCACATACTCACAGCCAGCGCCACAACCGCGCATGCGCTTGATGACACAGGGGCCCTGGGTGAGGTCCACGTTGAAGTGGAAGAAGTTAATGTCCTCCCGGTCCAGCAGCTCCCGGGCCAGGTTCTCGTACTCCTCCAGGATGCCGGGCAGGTCCTCCTCCTTGAAGGTATAGTCATACTTGGCATCGCCCACCACAGGCTCCACAGACACGTTGCGGAAGCCCTGGTCAGCGATGTGGATGACGTCCTGGGCGAAGTCCCGGTTGTGACGGGTGAAGGTACCACGCAAGTAGTAGTCCTTGTCACCGCGCCCAGCCACCAGCTTCTGGAACTTGGGGAGAATCACATCGTAGCTGCCCTTACCGTTGACGGTGGGGCGCATATTGTCGTTGACCTCGGGACGGCCATCCAGAGAGAGCACAGCGTTGGACATGTTCTCGTTGATGTAGTCGATGGTTTCATCGTCCAGCAGAATGCCATTGGTGGTGATGGTGAACCGGAAGTTCTTGTTGTGCTCCTTCTCCAGGGAACGGGCGTAGTCCACGGTGGCCTTGACGGTGTCCATGGCCATGAGGGGCTCGCCGCCGAAGAAGTCCACTTCGATGTTGTGGCGCTTGCCGGAGCGGGCGATGACAAAGTCAATGGCCTTCTTGGCAGTCTCCACATTCATGGTCATGCGGTGACCGGTACCGAAGTCGCCGGTGGAGGCAAAGCAGTACTTGCAGCGCAGGTTGCAGTCGTGGGAGACGTGGAGACACAGGGCCTTGACGGGGGCGTCCTTCTGCATGAGCACAGCGGCCTCAGGGTCGATGTAGGTATCGTCCGTGAAGAGAAGCCCCTGCTGCTGCAGCTGGTAGAGATCGTCCCAGGCGCAGTTGAGAGACTCGCGGTCGTACTGGGGCAACTTGGCGGCCACCTCGTCCGGGCAGTGCTCTGCCATGGGGCCGTCCAGCAGGGACAGCAGGTCGTAAGCGGTCTGGTCCAGCACATGCACGGCACCGCTGTTCACATCCACCGCGATATTCGCATCCAAACAGTGAAAAGTATGTACCATAATAACTAGTTCTCCTTCAAACACACAGAAAAAGGGTGGGACAAGGCCCACCCTTTCCGGTGTCTAATCAATGATTAGTGATTGTTCTCACACTTCTGATTGGCGACAGTGCAGGAAGTCTTGCAAGCGGACTGGCAAGAGGTCTGGCACTCGCCGCAGCCACCGTGAGCAGCGCTCTGCTTCAGAGTAGCACCGTTGAGAGTCTTGACGTGAGTCATGGATATCCCTCCATTCAGCTTATTTAATGGCATTGTACCACAGTTTTCACAGCATTTCAATATGCAGTTTTTGCGGGTGGCTGTCAACCTGGGTGAGGATGGCATAGGATGATGTGGCATGTGATGCTAAAATGTTTGAGGAGGCTATTCTTTTGAATATGAACGAACCCACCAACCGCCCCTGCGGTGACGGGATGGGGACACTCCCATCCTGCGCGCCCTTGGCGGTCCCCTATGTTCCGTTTCAGCAGAACGGGAGCCAGACCTATTCCCAGCAGGACGCTCTGGCCAACGGCACCCTGTTTCCCGGCCTGAATCTGCCCTTCCAGATCAACACGGTGGCGGCCACTCCGGCCCAGACTGGGGCCTTGGAGCTCCAGGCCTTGAGTTTTGTCCTCACCGAGCTGGGCCTGTATCTGGACACCCATCCCCAGGACAAAGAGGCGTTCGACCTCTTCCGGGAGTATGCCAAGCTGGCCAAGGAGGGCCGACGCCGTTACGAGGCCATGTATGGGCCACTCACCCAGCAGGCGGCGGCCAATCAGGACCAGTACACCTGGCTCAATGATCCCTGGCCCTGGGAGTATCGTCAGGAAGGAGGAATGCGCTGATGTTTGTCTATGAGAAAAAGCTACAGTACCCCGTGCGTATCAAGAATACCAATCCCAAGCTGGCTGCCCTGATTATCAGTCAATACGGCGGCCCAGACGGCGAACTGGGTGCTTCCCTGCGCTATCTCAGCCAGCGGTATTCCATGCCATGGCCAGAGCTGAAAGGGCTACTCACCGATATCGGTACAGAAGGGTCAAAATGATACCATGCAAGGTGCAGGTTCACACAGCCAGCCGAGGCAATAAAAAAGACACCACCGACCTTTGTCGATGGTGTCTTTTTTATTGGTCGGAGTGTAATTATAGGACTTGGAAAAATCCAGTCATATCAATGGTTTGCAAGTAACAAGTAAGAGGTTCTTATTAATTAATCGCTACCCACTTATTGAGGGTAGCGATTTTAGTAAGTCAAGTATAATGAGTAATTTGTGTCTCTAGCTTTCGAATAAGATGTTGTAGCTGTTTTTGAAATGAAGTTTCCTCATAGCTACGGTCTACTAATGAAATTAGGAATGCTCTGTATCCACACATGTATTGTATAAACTGAAAAACTGTATTAAAAGGGTATTCAGTTAAATCCCGATGTCGAAGAGGCAGTTTATTTATTTCTTGAAGAAACCTTTCGCTTCCAAACTCTTCAATGAGATTACGATTCTTTTTTGCAAAAGAAACAACATGCCTAATATCTGAAAGTCGACTTCTTGATAGACAAATACCCTTATTAGAAATTATATATCCGTTGAGGACTAACTCGTTTTCCCCATATTTGATTTTTGAATAATTTAACTTTAAATTTTGAGAAGATAAAATGTATTTAATCTTCTTTAAAAACCAATTTTTACTTTTAAAATTAAATCCCTCGCTAGAAAAAAGCAGATCATCGGCATACCGTGTATATCTTATATCAAAGACTTGACAATATTTCGTTATTCTTTGATCAATTCTGGCCATCACTAAATTGGATATGGCTGGAGAAGTACAAGCACCTTGCGGAAGGCAGTCATTTAATGTAGTTATATCACATATTAATTTTAATAGCTTCTCTTTTTCTTCATTCGAATTGCATGCCAACAACCTTGATAGCTCATTTTTTATTTGTTTTTCTGTTATTGATGGAAAGAATGAAGAAATATCTATTCTTAAAAAGAATTTTGAGCCAATATGTTCAGCCAAGAAGGAATGATAGCTTTCACCTTGCCGAAATCCTTTTACACAAACAGGCAAATCCTGCTTCTCAAGAAAGTTTTTAAGCAGTTTGTGCTGCAGATTCCACATGCTCGTATCTCTACCAAGATAATTTATTACTCTCGATCCGCCTTTTTTCGGGATTTCAAATTCCCCATATTCTTCTTTCGTCACACCTTGAGAAACTTTTGAATAAGAGGTTTCCCAAATGGCATTACAAAAAGATTCTATTGTATACATGGAATCCTCCCAAGCAAAAAGAAACAGTAAGTAGCGCACAAGTACTTTCCTATTAAATCGCGAAGCGCGTGCTATGAGCTGCACATGGATAATGAACACACGGCATGGCGGCGGGGGTAGAGCCAAATAGTGACCTCAGTTCCTTGGATCTTCAGTTTGCTACACTGACATCAAGGCCTTGATTACTCAAGTATTGCTACTTGTACGCTACTTTACTGCTTATTCATCAATCATACCACATAATCTTTCGATAAGCGAGTATAGTTCCAAAAAATTATTTTGAAATGAACGCAACAGGTTTTTCCTGTTATCCTCATTTTCTAAATATCGACGAAAGCTTTTTTCAGAAAAAGTCCCCTCTATTTCAACTACTGACTGGAAAAATTCATCTAAATATTTAGATACCCAGCCCGAGGCCTTTCCGCCGATTGTCACTTTTTCAAGTGTAAGCCTAGTGTTAGGATCTAAGGCGTTAAAGGCATCTTTCCTTGATCTGAGGAGATCGCTTTTTCCGTTAAACAGCATGCGCAAGAGATTTAACTGATCAACTTTTTGGAGTTGTTCCCAATATGCATGAAACTTTTCAAAATCGCATTTTTTGGTATGGCTCTTTAAAAAATCTGATGCAAAATCAGTGGTATTAGGATTGATCAATGCCCCCTCTATTGTGGTGCTAAGGCAAAAAATGTTATAAGACAAAAGATATTGTTGCAATGCGGCAACAAATTCATAATAATTTCTATCATTACAACTTAAAAAGGGCAAATAGTAGTGTATATGCAATTTGCTTTGCATAGCGTTTATTCGTTTTCGTTGCAAATAAAGGTATGGTTCAGATTCATGTTTGTTTCGATAACGAAAACGCTCTTTTTTGTTTTCTGGAAAATACTCCGATCTCAGGACGAATCTTTTTTTGCCTTTATCAAATGACATGGCTTTATCAATATCAATTAGGCACAGATATGGTGTCTGGCTATTTGATAGCTTAGGGCTCATAATATTTAAGATGGGCTTTTCACTTACAGCTTTAAATACATCAACTTTCTTTAGCTTAGGAAACAGAATTCTAAGATAGGGATTGGAAAAAAGCTCTAATTCAGTTTCTCCCTCTACAAAAAGGTTTACCCTTGAAAAATAGGCATTAATGTGATCATCAGCAACCCGATACTTTGATGTAGGACTGTACTGAGGAAATTTTTTCATTTGATGGATGGAAGAATATTTGTTAATTAGCTTTACATTATACAAGGAAATCGTGTCGGATGCTGTGATAAGATTTTTGGTTAAGCGTGATGAATGCGTTGACACCAGTACATTTAACCTAGAGTTTACATCTGTTATAGCCTCAGCTAACTCATCCAAGTAATTAGTATGTAAGCTAATTTCAGGTTCGTCAAATAGTATTATGGGTTCCTTCATTTTGACACGAGATAAGGCATCTATGGACTTTAACAAGAGTTCAATATATTTCACGGAATTTGTACCGGTAGAATAGTAGTCTAAGTGCCTGCCGCGCTGACGAATGCTGTTTCCTGAAAAAAACACTTTAGTTAAGTTAGTCGCATACTCTTTTGCCATAGCAGGTTTGACACTGACATTTGCTGCTTCAAAAATGCCTGTTATTACCTTTAGCTTTTGCGATGTTTCATGAGCGGGATCAAGCAATACATCGCTAATTTTTGCAGAAATATTTTTTCTTTCTGTATTTGATACCTTTGCCAACTCACCTAAAATATCCCATATATATCCCCATTGCGTTACATCTAAATTTCTAGTGTCAATATAAAAAATAGGAAAAAGGCTTTTGAATATTAACCTTTCTTCATAGGTGCAGTTCCATCGTATTGAGCGTCCTTTTACTTGCGATAGTTCAACACGAAGTTTTTTGTTTGATACTTTCGATGCCATGGATATTATTGCTTTGTAATATCCGCTATATCGGCTCTTTTCTGCTGGTTCTTCTTCTCCGAAATCTGGTATTTCTTCGGTATTCGATTTTGAAATTTTAACAAATTCAGAAAGATCATAAGTAAGAGAAATCCGCACCTCATTACTATAATGATTGTTTTCATCGAAAATTTCTGTGCTAATATTTGAACCTGTGAGATTATAATAAAAATAACTTATAGCATCGAGAAGATTGGTTTTCCCTGTTCCATTTTCTCCGATTAGCACATTCAAGTCAGATAATGTGATATCACAGTATTTAATAGATTTGAAATTCTTTATTGTTAATCGTGTAAGAGGCACTTTTTTCCCCCCTTAATTTAATTGAATTTATTGTATCATATATTGTTCCGCTTTACGACAATAATCTGCAAAAACGCCGCCCAACGGGACTATGGGCGGCGTTTTCATATATCCCAACGAGAAAGGAGGGATGTTCGCCTACAGGCCAGCCATCGGGCTGGCTTTTTCTATTTCACAACGAAGGAGGTTTTTAGGTGGCTGACGATAAAAAGAATATTCCAGACGCTGGGAAGGTAGACGAGCCTCCCAAGCCGGGAAAGGTGGAGCCTATCAAAGCCGATTCCACGGTGCAGGATCAGCCCGCCCCGGCCAAGGCGGAGGCCCCCGTGATAGAAGATGCGCCCAAGGTGGTAAAGCCCCTTACGGCGGAGCAGCCGGCTCCGGCGGGTAAGGAGGCTCCCAAAGAAAAGGACGCTCCTGCTAAAGAGGGTGTGCCGCAGCCGGGCAAGGACGAGAAGCAGACCACGATCCCCGACAAGGCCAAGCCGCAACCTCGGGACAAAATGTCCCAAAGCAAGCCGCCTGCCGGGAAAGGCGCTCCCGTCAAAGCAGAGGCCCCGACTGCAACCGAGCAGCTGCCCGCCCCTCGGGACGCTGCCCGTGGTGTGAAAGAGGAGATCGTGTATCTCAATCTTGCCGAGCTGCACCCGTTCAAAAATCATCCTTTTGGCGTCCGGGACGATGCGGAAATGCAGGGGCTGGTGGAGTCGGTCAAGGCCGCCGGAGTCAATCAGCCTGCGCTGGTGCGGCCCCGTGAGGGCGGCGGATATGAGATTATGAGAGCATTTCTCTATTGCCGTGTCGCCCATGACGATTCTTTCGCGTTGGAACACCAGCGGTTTCTGCTCCAGCTCTACGCAACGCAGGCGGGATATACCATCATCGGCGCTGCGGACGAATACGGCAGCGGGCTCACATTAGACCGCCCGGCGCTCCAGAAAGTGACCGAGGCTGTGGTCGCTGGCAAGGTGGATGTGGTGTTAGTCCATAACCTGACCCGGATAGGCCGGGAATGGGGCATGACCAAAAGCTACATTGACCTGCTCACCCGGCACAAGGTAAAGCTCCTGTGTATCCGGGATCGGCTGCTGTTTGATGAAAACGGTGCCGCCCCAATTTTGACAATAAAAAATGCGGAGTGTCCTTTGTAGGATACTCAGATCCTATAAGGACACTCCGCATGGTCCGAGTGACAGGACTTGAACCTGCGGCCTCTTGACCCCCAGTCAAGCGCGATACCAAACTTCGCCACACCCGGATGTTCAATTTTGCTTGGCCGATTGACCTTAGATATATTAGCATGCGAGAAAGAAAAATGCAAGAGGGAATTTGCGTTTTCTTGAAAAAATTTTTCGCCCAGGCGGCGGGGCTCAAAACTGCCCCGCCGCCCCAGAGGTTAACCGTCGTTGGTCACATCTCCGTCTCCACTGACGGGAATGGCTTCGCCTAGATAAGTAGGCTCAGGCTTCCAGATGGAGGTAAAGAAATCTTTGACCCGAGCCAGGACTTCCCGGGCATCTCTCTGCCACTGCCCTGCGTAGTCCTCCCCGTCGGCGGCGACTCCATAGGCATCCAGCCCCAGCGCCTGGGCAATGTAGATGGCCCGATACAGGTGGTATTCCTGGGAGACAATGACCACCTTCTGGGCTTGGAAGATCTCCTTTGCCCGGTACATGCTCTCATAGGTGGAAAATCCGGCGTGGTCCATAAAGACGTCGGAGGACGGAACGCCGGCGGCCATGGCATACTGCTTCATGGCGTTCACTTCGTCATAGCCTTCCCGTCCGTGATCGCCGCTCATCAGCAGTTTCGGAGCAACATTCAGTTCATAGAGCTCCACGCTCCGCTCCAGACGATCCGCCAGCATGAGACTGGGGGTGCCATCGGCCTTGACGCCGCAGCCCAGCACCAGAATGCAGTCCACGTTGGTCAGGTCTGCGGCCTGCTCTGCGGTGAGGATTCGCTCCCCTCCCACATGGGTGACCCGTGCGTTAATGGCAAATACGGACACAATGCCCAGCACCGTGCACGCCAGCACAATGCAGGTAAAAATCTTGGTGATACGCAGCAAGAGTTTCATTGGGGAATCTTCCCCCTTTCTGTATAGGTAGCCACAGTGTATCTCATTTGGCCACCGTTGTCCAGAAACAAACTGTGAATAACAGCAGCGATAAGCCAGGACTTACCGCTGCTGTTCAATCATAAAGTATGGTGTTGTTCCAGGGATAGAAGAAATCGCTTTAGTTCCAGCCCTCCGGCGTAACCGCCCAAAGAGCCGTCTGCTCCAATGACTCGGTGGCAAGGCACCACCAGCATCATGGGGTTTCGGTGGTTGGCCATGCCTACGGCTCGGTAGGCTTTGGGCTGGCCAATTTCTTCGGCAATGTCCCGGTAGCTCCGTGTCTGGCCGTATGGAATCCGGCATAGAGCCTGCCAGACCCGCTCCTGAAACGGAGTGCCATGAAGGGAATATGGGATATTAAAGACCTTGCGGTTACCCTGGAAGTACTCCTCCATCTGGCTGGCCAGTTGCCGGGTCAGCGGCGTGGGGGTTCCGTAGTCCGGAACAGGACCTTGCACAGCGGAGATGGAGACGATACAGTTTCCGGCCTGCTCCACTCGAAACGAGCCACAAGGGAAGGTGTATACAGCGAAAATCTCCGCTGCTTTCCGCTTATTCATGGGAGCAGTGTTCCCCGTGGTCATGACCACCACAGCTATGGTCACCACAGGTGTGATCATGGTGATGGTGCTCCCCGTGGTGGCTGCACGTTACATCGGGGCTGTAGTTCAAGGTCTGGGCCAACAGAGCCGCTACCGCCTCATCTGCCCTGCCGGAGACACCACCGTAGAGCTGAATGTTGGCGTTGGCCAGGGCATTCTGAGCGCCTCCACCAATACTGCCGCAGATGACGGCATCCACATGCAGGTTGCCGAGGAATCCAGCCAGGGCTCCATGCCAGCTGCCGTTGGTGTCCACAATCTGGGTGCTCGCCACGGCTCCATCTACGATGTCGTATACTTTGAATTGCTTGGTGTGTCCGAAATGCTGATAAATCTGTCCGTTGTCATAGGTAACTGCAATTCTCATGATAAAAACTCCTCTCGGTATTTGATATACAGATTTATTTAACCCGCAGAGAGCGCAAAAATGTCTTTTGTTCCGGGTCAATGCGAAAACTCTCCGTGGCCTTTTGGATGGTCTTGTTGTGAATCCAGGGGGAGAGTCGGTGTTGGGTGAGATAGGGTAAGGCGGCGTCTGGCTGCTTCACTAGGGCCTCTGCAAAGTACCATGCCACCATCATCTGGACATAGTAGTCCTCGGTATTCACCTCTGCGGCCCAATCCAGATACTCTGGCGAAAAATAGCTATCCAGATAAAAACGGAGTAGGACACCCAGGCCAAAGCGCACCGTATAGGTGTGGTTCGATTGCATCCAGGTCCACGCCTGGCGGGGCAAAGCCTCCGGGTGTTTTCCAAAGGCCTTGGGGCTGAGCAAATCACAGGTGGCCCAGTTGTCTACATAGGGGAGAAAACGGTTCAGGGCCTCTACGGTCTCCTCATATCCCTTGTACTCACACAGCAACAAGCCGTGGAGGTTGTTTTCCTCGTAGTAGGTGTGGGGGAGCTGGTTGAGAAAGTGTTCCGCCTCAGGAGTGCCCCGCAATTGCTTTGCCAGTCGGCGGAGATCGGGCATGCGTACGCCGATGACCACGTCTGGGCTGACCGTGGGCATGAGTTTACACTGAAACTTCTGATAGGTCAAATCTTGCAGGGCGAACAGGCGCTGCACAATGGGAGTGTCCACGGTACCCCCTCCTTTTCTGAGGATACCATTAGTATAGTCTTTTTCCTGCCCGCTGGCAAGCGGCGCTCCGTCTCGAAATCGGAACCTCATGGGGAGATGACACAACTTTAGCTCCACAATTCGCTGGGGGCAGACCGTGATGCTCTCCACCAGCAGCTTACATAGGGCATCGCTGGCCTCTGGGTGTTGGAGAATGTGCTCCACTGCTTCCTCTGGGATGATATCTGGCGAAGGTGCCTGCAACCGCTGTTCCAGGCTGGTGAGCTTTCGGTCATACGTCTCTTTCATGAGGGCCAATTCCTCCTTGGTGATATGCCCGGAGGCGTAGGCATCCAGAAGGACGGCTTTCCGGTTCAAGATGCGCAATTGTTCCCGCTCCATCTGTTCCCTGTTGGAGTTTTCTCCATGGAGCAGATGGGCGATGGAAGCAAGCAAGCTGGAATGGCCCAACTCCAGAGCAAACAGGGCTTGACGGAACATCTGTCTGGCATCATCGTCCCGGAGCATGCGGGCAATCTTACACCCTCCACGGACGGATGAGGCGCAGATCCACCGGAGGCTGACCTTTCCGTCTGGGCGCTTACGCCGCCGTGCTACGAAGGTGGCGCCACATACCCCGCATTTGATCTTACCGGACAGGGCATAATGCACGGAACAGCTGCGAGGGGTGTGCTTGCTGCGCTGCTGTAACTCCTGTTGTACGGTATTCCACAGCTCCCGGGAGATGATGGGAGGGTGATGGTCTTTCAGAGTAACCAGCGGCTCTTCTCCGTGGTTTTGCCGTTTTGCATGGCTGAGATAGTCGGGAGTATAGGTCTTTTTTTGTACCAGGTCTCCTACATACTTTTCATTTTTTAAGAGCTTCACCAAGTGGCTGCTGCTCCAATGGGAGTTCCCAGAACAGGTGCGCACGCCCTCCTGCTCCAGCATCCGGGCGATTTGTGTGGTACTCAGTTTTTCCACTCCATAAAGGTGGAAAATACGCTGCACCAGACGGGCTCCCTCTGGGTTGATGGAGAGTACCCCATCTTTCACATCGTACCCCAGCATGGACCGCCCGAATACCACCCCCCGCTCCATCTGCCGGGTCTGTCCCCATTTCACCCGGGCTGAGGTCCTTCGGCTCTCCTCCTGGGCAATGGAGGCCATAATGGACAGCCGTAGCTCTGCGTCCGGGTCCATGGTGTTGATGCCGTCGGTGAGAAAGAGAACCGAGACCCCCAGGGCCTTGAGTTTCCTGGTATAGGCGATGGTGTCCAACAGATTTCGGGAAAAACGGCTGACTTCCTTGGTGAGAATGATGCGAAATTTCCCGTCCTGGGCGTCCTGAATCATCCGCTGAAAGGCTACCCGCCGTTTGGTGCTGGTGCCTGTGATACCCTCGTCGGCATAGATGCGATACAGCTCCCACTGGGGGTGCTGGCGGATGTACTGGGAGAAGTAGCGCTGCTGAGCGGCAAAGGAGTTTGCCTGGTCCTCCTTATCGGTGGAGACTCGGCAATAGCTGGCCACGGAAATCATAGCCGTTTGCCCTTCTCTAGCTGCTCTAAGGCCAGGTCTATCTGCTCCCGCTCCAATATCCCTTGTTCGCCTAGGGCCAGAAGTAGACTGGTACGGAGCAGCTGAAAAAATTCCGGGTCTGTCTCCGGTGAGACAGGGCGGGCATCTTGGATTTCGTACAGGGTTGCAAATCTGGGCTTCATGTGTCTCCCCTCCTCCTTCTTGGCTTCATGTATACGGAGAGAGATAGGCAAAAATCCCTTGACAACCATCTACTTCAAGTGTAGTATATAATTAACTACTACATATGAAGTTGGTGATACCATGAAGCATTTGCCAGACAGCGAGCTGGAAGTGATGAAGGCCCTGTGGGCCTGCGGAGGTGATGCCTCCCGGGCGCAGCTGGAGGAGACCTTGGCGCCCCTGGGGCTTGCCTCTAACACGGTGAACACGTACCTGACCCGTTTGACGGAAAAGGGGTTTGTCAGTGCCAGACGAGACGGAAAGCTCAACCGATACACGCCTCTGGTGAGTCGGGAGGAATACCTCACCTTTGACAGCCATTCCATTCTCTCCAAACTGTATGACGGCTCCCCCCGCAAATTTGTGGCCGCACTGGCCAAGGGGGGGATGACGAAACAGGAGGTGGAGGACCTCCGGTCTCTCCTGGACCAATTGGGTGGAGGGGACCATGGATGAGTGTTTGATGGATCTATTTGCCCTGTCCCTGGGGGGCGGCGTGGTGGCGCTGGTTCTCATGGGAGTGGCACGAGTTACCCGGGCCAGATATGCGGCCAAGTGGCGGTGTGTGATTTGGGCGCTGCTGTGTCTACGTCTGATCATTTTGTTGCCCCTAGTACCCCAGGTCCAAGCCCCGGTTCAGATGACCGTGCCCCAGATGGACCGCCCAGTGGCGGTATCCGCTGCCCCATCAGTTACTCCGGATGAGGGAACCTCTTCCCCTCTGCGTCCCGATGGAAAGGAAGAAGCGCCAGCGCCTACCTTGTCTCACATCGTAAGTGGGGTATGGCTGTTGGGGATGTGCGGGGTTCTGGTGTGGAGCGGGGTGTCCCACATGAGACTGCGCCGCTATCTGAGACGCTGGGCGGCAGTGGAGACCCGGGAAGAGGTGTGCTGCCGATATGCGGCACAGGCCCAGCGGTTGAATCTTAAGCGTGTACCTAAGTTATTGGCGTGCCCCGGGCTGGAGGTACCTATGTTGACGGGACTGGTGGCCCCTGCCCTGATGTTAGCTCAGAACGCATCGCCAGAGGATGGATTGGACTATGCTTTGCTCCATGAGCTGATTCACTACCGCCGCAGAGATATCTGGCTGAAAGCGTTGGTGATGCTGACAGGTTCGGTGCACTGGTTCAATCCGGTGATGTGGCTGATGGTGCGTCAGGTGGACCGAGACATTGAACTGGCCTGTGACGAGATGGCACTGACCGTGCTGCCGGAAGAGGAACGTTTGGCTTATGGGGAGACCATCCTCCAGGCGGCAGCCAGAGTCCATCGACAAACATGATGGGAGGGATGGGAGATGCACAAGAGAAAAACCCGGGTGATGATCCTGGCAAGTGTAGGAGTTTTGGTGTTAGTTCTGGTCTTAGTTCTGCAATATTACGGTATTTTGTCCAAGCGGACCTACTCCTCCCAGCACTTCGGCATTGACGTGGTGTATAGCTCCCAGGACTATAACCTCAACGGCGTGGATGACTACACGGATTTTCTGCTGGGAGCCAAGCAAGACGCAGAGAACCACCCCACCTATGACGGCACATACTATGCTGGCGGTTATCCACCGGAGGACATAGGGGTGTGTACCGATGTGGTTTGGCGGGCGTTTCGGCAGGCGGGCTATTCTCTGCGGGATATGGTGGATCAGGACGTGCGCCAATACCCGGACCGCTATCCAGACATCCAATACCGGGATGCCAACATTGATTTTCGCAGGGTGAAAAATCTATGGGCCTTCTTCCAGGCTTACGCTCTGGAGTTGACCTGTGATATTACGGATATTGACCAGTGGCAGCCCGGTGACATTGTGATCTTCAACGAGGGCAAACACATCGGAGTGGTATCCGACCTTCGCAACCGCAGCGGCCAACCCTATATTCTGCACAATGCAGGTCAATTTCGCCGGGAAGAGGATTATCTGGGGCGGTCTCCAGTGGAGGCCCACTTCCGCTTTGATGCCTCCCGTGTGCCCCAAGAGGTCCTGGTGGCCTGGGGCGGCGTGTGAAAGGAGTTTGAAGCTATGAAGAGAAACAGGCATCCGGTTCCACCTCATTCTCCCTTTACCACGCCCTTTTCTCCAACGGCACAGGAGATGGGATTGCGTCTGCGCAGTCTGTTCCAGTGGAAGAAGAAACGGCCTCCCCTGGCGGTGCTGGGCCTGGTGTGTGCTGGAGTGGTGCTCAGCGGCTCTCTGGTCTCCTGCCAAACTGCCGCAGTGGATGACCCACCTCCTCTGGCAACGGACTCTGTGCCAGAGGGGACCGAGAAGCCACAAACTACGGGGATGCCAGAGGAGACAGAAACGCCACAGACTTCGGAGGTGCCTGACCTCAATTTCTTCTTTGGCGGTGGCTGGGGTGATCTTTCCTGGGAGGACCTGCTGAACAGCGGGGCGCGGTTTAATGGAAGTAGTCTATTGAATCCCGATGAGATCGCTCTGGACTATTCCATCCTCAACGGAAGCTTTACTCACACCATGCGTTTGCAGTCCGGCGATGTGTTGGATGTGGCGCTGCAGGTGGATGAAGGGACCTTGGGCATCGCCATTGAAGGGGGCGACGGCACCCCGCTCTACCAGAATGACAATCTAGATACCTCCCAATTCCATCTGGAGATTTCTCAAACTGATTCCTATCAAGTCACCATCACCGGGAGTCATACCAAGGGAAGCATTCATTTGAAGGTCTGATGATATGGGGTGCCATTTTGACCCTTCTGTAGGTACAGAAGCCCCTGAAATGTTCCTTTCAGGGGCTAACGCTTTTTTTGATGCTTTTGCAACCGTATAGCTCCATTTCATAGGAAGCAAATTCAGATATACATCAATGTTGTCCTTATCATTGACAACCATCTTATCTAAAATGTGCTTATAAAACTCATCATCGTATTCGACGCCGCAGACAATTTCGTTGATAGCATCTCTGATTTCCTGCACAAGCTCCTGCTGCTGCCTAATCATAGCCTGCTGCTTGTCGATACTGTCAATAACCGATTGCAGCTCGGCAATTTCAGCATCGCACTTTGACCGTGCCGCAGAAAATTCATCTTTGCTTATATCCCCAGACATATAAATGTCAATCAGTTTTGTACGCTTATCTTCGATAGTTGCAATCTGGGTTTTCAGCTTTTCAATATCTGTGCCTGTCGTATCCATAGCGATGATGGACTCTATAATAGAAGTAAGATTTTTCGTGATTTTCGTCTGTCTGAGCTTTAATTCCTTTGTTACAAGGAACATAATATGTGTCGCATCTTCATTGCGTATGCTTGCTCCCGTGCAGCCGATTTGATTTCCTGCTTTGTCAGTATGGGGGCTTCCGTGCTTTGCCGCTTCCTGACACCGCCACGCCTTATATTTGCTGCCGTCTTTTCTGGTTTTATACCTTGCCACATAGCTTGCGCCGCAATGTCCGCATTTGATTTTACCCGAAAACGGATAGCGGTTGCTGTGTTTCGCCTTGCCCTCTTGCGAAAGGGAACGCTCATCTAAAATACGGTTTGCTTCTTCAAACAGCTCACGGGATACAATCGGCTCGTGATGGTCTTTGATAATCACAAATTCCTCCTGACCTCGATTGTATTTCTTTTCGTGAGAGAGAAAATCTGGCGTATAAGTCTTTTTCTGCACCAAGTCGCCGCAGTATTTTTCGTTGCGGATAACACGGAGAATAACGGTATTCTGCCATTCCTTAACACGCATAGGCTCGATGCCTTCCTCCCGCAGCTCACGGGCGATGACATGAGTTCCTTTTCCTTCGTTCACAAACTTATGGAAGATAAGGCGTACAATCTTTGCGCCTTCCTCATTGATGGTCATTTTTCCGTCTTTTACATCATAGCCGAGCATACTGCGTCCAAACACAACGCCTTGCTCCATCTGGCGCTTTTGTCCCCATTTGACACGCTCGGAAGTCTTGCGGCTTTCCTCCTGTGCTATCGAGGACATTATGGCAAGACGAAGCTCCGCATCGCCGTCTAAAGTGTTGATGTTGTCATTCATAAAGATAACGCCGACACCGTGCTTTTTGAGGTCACGGGTGTAATATATGCTGTCGAGAGTATTTCTCGCAAAACGGGAAATCTCTTTCGTAATTATCAAGTCAAAGTCGCCGTTTTTCGCACAGGCTATCATTCGGTTAAACTCTTTCCGCTTTTTTGTGCTCGTTCCAGAAATGCCTTCATCGGCAAAAATCTCATACAGCTCCCAATCTGGATTGCGCTCGATATATTGCTTGAAATAGCGCTGCTGACTTTCAAATGAATTCGCTTGGTCTTCATTATCCGTGGAAACACGGCAATACGCAGCCACACGCTTTCTTTTTTCAATTATCTTGCGTTCTTCGTTTAAGCGTTCATATCTGTTCATTGAAAACTCCTTTCCCAGTAAACCGTGCTTACTGTATTTGCATTATAGGAAAATCTCTGAGGGATGTCGAATGTGCAAATCTTTGATTTACACTTATATATGTAAAAACGCCAAGCAGTCAAGCTCGGCGTTTACTTTTTTGACTTCGGCTGTACTGTTGTTCAAGCGCAGTCAGGCAGCGTTCCCTTTGAGTTCCCGTCAACAAGCCTCGTTTCTCAAGGGAAAAAAGGATTGACTTCTGAACATTTAATAGGAACTTTGCGTGTTCCTGCTCATTTAATTCTGGAACAGGGTCGCCGATATATACAAACTCTCTATGCTTCAGCCGCCAACACCTCCCTCGTTCTCAATATATGAGCGATTGCTTGTACCGTATAACGAGAGGGTTAGTCCTTTTTATCAAGCCCAAGACTGATTAAAAGTGCGTTGTCGGCTGTAAGAATTTGCTGGCTGTCAAGCATTCCGATATGCTCTCTCAGCCGTTTCTTATCAATCGTGCGTATCTGCTCCAACAGAATAACAGAGTCTTTGTTAAGACCCTCAAAATCTTTAATGGCGGTATGCGTGGGCAGCTTTGCCTTTGTGCGTACTCGGCTTGTGATAGCAGCGATAATGACCGTAGGGCTGTACTTGTTGCCTGTATCATTGGAAATGATAAGTACAGGGCGTGTCCCGCCTTGCTCCGAGCCGATAACAGGATTTAAGTCGGCGTAGTAAATGTCGCCACGCCTAATTGTTCTTTCCATTATGTTTGACCTCCTATCTGGATTTAGGCAGACAGCCTCTGCCTATGTAGGCAGCCAAACGCAAGGAAGTATTTAAGGTCGGGAGAGTATAAACAATTCTCTGTTTCCATAGACCGCCTTGCGTTCGGCTTTATGATAGGAGCACTTCAATTTGTCCTCGACGCCCCGAAATGCAAAGGGAAATCGTCAAACGGTCAGCAGCGAACTGACGCCACGGGAGTTTCACCCCAACTGACGGTCTGCCAGAGCCGCCCTCATTGCCTGCGACGGTTTTATCACGCTCGGACTGTGACTGGACGGGAGTATCATTATCCTCTTTGCGAGTTACGGCGAAATCGGGAGCTGCCCGATATTTTGAGTAGGTAGTTATCGCTCTCTGCCTTGCGGCAGGTCGTGGCGTACCTCTCGACACGCTTATGCTCATCACAATCGCAAAGAGAAGGTATTTGACGAATGATTATTCGGTTGTCAAGGGGCAGTCCTGTTTTTGCCACACAAAGGAAAACAGGGTGTGAGGATTTTGTCCTCTCACCCTGTAGCCCGTGGGGAACAGCGATTTTCCCCTCTACTCAAAAAACTTTTTTATTTTTTCTTTGAGCCTATCCATTCGTCTGTAAACAGCTTTCTCCGTAATGCTGAGAGAGTGAGCTATTTCGCAGGTAGAATAGCCCTGTATTTTCATCAAGGCGATTTGCAGGGTCAGCTTGTCCACCTTAACCAAAATCTGATAGAGCTGCTGGTTTTCGATACTGTTCAGAAAGTCTTCAACCGTCTTTATTTCGGGCTGCTGCGTATCATCGGCAACTCCATCAAGATATGTACCCGCTTCCTGCATACGCTGGTAGTACCGCCTGTCCGAATTGAAAATCGCCCAATCGTGAGTGCGGAGCGTTTCGATGGTGCTTTCGTCAACTCCGAGCTTCCTTAACTGTTTTTCTTCGGCTTCTTTCCAGAGCCGCCATTTCTTTTCTTCTCTGGCTTTGTTGTAAGCCATACCGTTTTACCTCCAATCTGAATTTTTTGAAAATCCAGATTGAAAGGCGGCGAACGGCAACCAACGCCAGATATGGGCTTTTCTTTTGTTGCGACAAATAACGACAAACAAAAAACCGCAAAGGTAGTCAGACCTTTGCGGTTATAGGCGATATAAACTCTATTGTGTAGATATTTGACTTCTATTTCAAGGGCGTAAGAGTACCACGAGCAACTGAGGATTTTTTTAACAGGTTATCCTCACTTATTCGTGATACTATGTAAGATAATTGCTGCTTCTGATAAGCAGCAAGGCGCTCAGGGCAGACCAGCGCATAAAAAATCCCTCCAAACTCAAAACGGGTTTAGAGGGCTGTGATATTTTGTTCGGGCGTGACGGAACAGCCCACCAAAGCACCGTTTTTTTTATTCGGTGGGCTTGTCCAAGTATAAGAGAAAGAGCCGATGACTGTGATTACTCACAAGTTCATCGGCTCTGCGTCTGTGCGTCTGGCTCTTTGATGACGGTTATATGTAGTTCCTTTGCATTTATCAAAGTTTCCTGCTTGCACTTCGGGCAATAGAGAGGAAAGTTTTTCATTTCAGTATCTTCTCGTATCTGCGACCTCGTTTTACTCCCGCAGACAGGGCAGCGTAACCATTCTGTTTTTTTCATCTAACCGTTTTTTCAATCTCCCCTAATATCTCTCGATTTCCCCACGAAAATTGTATGCTTTTTCCAGTAAGGGACCTTTTGCTCCCATTGTAAAAGCGATATCGCTGCTGCGGATAGATAACAGTTCCATTCCAGACTGTAATTCCAAAACTTCCAAAGTGCTTTGTGGCAATTTTATAATCCCATTGCTATCGATACCAAGCCAAGCATATTTACGCCCCTTATATTTAATAAATTCACCTTCGGAAAGCTGATATTCCTTTAACATGGGACACTCTTTCAATATATGACGCAACTTTGAATCCATCAGCAACGAATATGTAGTGACGCAAAACCCTCCCGTTATTTTACTTCCTGTAAAAATGATAACCTTTCCGTCCTGTATGGCATTATATTCTAATATCGCCTGCGGCGGGATATGTATTGTTAAATCATCCCTCACAACAGAAAGCCCGAATACAAATTTACCGCCTTTGTTAAGTTGTGGCATGAAAACCTCCTCTATCGCTCTTCCATTTTTGACTTGAATGTGATACAATAGTAGTATCATTTCAAACTACTTTATATATATAGTACTACATATACAACAAAATGTCAAGGAGGAAGCCATATGTTATCAAAGCCTGCCACAATGCTTTTAGGTCTTATTTATGAAAAGCCACTTAACGCATATGAAATAATCAAACTTTTAAACTATATGAATGTAAAATGGTGGTTTAATATCGCTGATTCAACAGTATATTCCACTTTAAAAGCTCTTGAAAAAAAAGAATACATAACAGGTACAACTGAAAAAGTCGGAAATATGCCAGATCGTACCGTTTATAGCCTTTCAGACAAAGGAAAAGCCATGTTTCAAGATACTCTCAAAAAATCAATCACACAATTTAATTATGATACAAACATATTTTCTATTGCCGCCTTCTATCTGAACACATTTACTCCTACTGAGCAACGAGAGCTTTTGCAGGAACGCCTTAGTGTTTTGCAGAAATATCGTAAAGGAATTGAAAAGCAAGTCAATCCCTTATGGGAAAGTGAAGTTTCTTCTATACATTCGGCAAATGTAAAGAGAATGATTGATTTAGTTGATGCGGAAATAGCAGGCACAAATCGCATTCTAAAAAGTTGTGATGAAACTTAATAGTTAAAATGAAAGAGCCGATGAGCTTCGAGGTATCTCGTAAATTCATCGGCTCTGCGTCTGTGCGTCTGGCTCTTTGATGACGGTTATATGTAGCTCCTTTGCATCAATCAAAGTCGCCTGTTTGCATTTCGGGCAGTAGAGAGGATAGTTTTTCAATACTGTATCCTCTCTAAGCCTATCACGAGTTTTGCTGCCACAAACAGGACATAATATCCATTCTGCTGTTTTTATCATATTTTCACCATTTGCTTCAATTATTTCTTTTTCTAATCGGATACCTTATGACGGTTTTCCACTTTTCAGGGGCAATTTTTCGTGTGTCAGACATATAAATTTCGTGATGCAGCCGAGTATCGCTTATATCATTGATATATCCGTTCTCGTTTAGAAACTTATCCATAACAGCAACAGTAGCAGGTTCATTATCAAACGACCCAATGTGCATAATCTGCACACATAAACCTTCTTCGATTGTCAGAAACTCCGCAGAGGAACAATCTAACTTTTTCTTTTTTGTTGCTGTGTCAACCGCCCAATCAAAATCTTTTTTTGTAACAAAATCAGGCAGACGAATAACGGAAATCCAATTAAAGGTATCTTTATTTGCATAATCTATGCTATGGCAACTATTCTGCCACCAAAATCCTTCAAGAGGGGGAACAACATAGTCATAAAACCCCTCTATTTTATGCTCAGTCTTATAGCTCATTTTCAATGTATATGCGACTGCGTATAGCACAGTTATTGCTTTCTGATAATCTCCACCATCTTCATTTGGGTTACCTTGTCCCCGTACCGCTATATAATTTGCCGTTGGAACAATCACAATTTCTGGTTTGCTCTTTGGCATATAAAACTCCTTGTATTCTTTCTTAAAATCAAAAGCCATCTATTTAACCTCACTTTCTCAAAAATATATTCATCTCGTTTCCAAATCCCAAAGGCTAAGTTGCTTACCTATATTGTTCTCCTCAAAAGTACGCAAATAGTTAAAAATCTGCTCGTTGTTATGGATTATTCCATACTGTTCGCACTTTTTATGAAACAAGTGCATTAAATTTGTATTGTTCGGACTGGCAATTATATATTGATTTCCGTATCGTTCAATGTATTTTTCCTTTAATCGTGGATATAAACGGTCTAATTGTTTATAAAAGTATTCTCTGTTCCCTTCACGAAGTGTCAGACCCATTCCAAAACAAATAATGCCATATACCTTTGCTTCAATACACATATCCAAAATGCCAGAGATGTTTTCTTCCGTATCATTGATAAATGGCAAAATTGGAGTCAGCCACACAACAGTAGGTATTCCTGCATCTCGCATCTGTTTCAAAACTTCAAATCGTTCGGCTGTTGTGCTGACATTTGGCTCAATTTTTCTACATACTTCTTCATCATAGGTCGTTAGGGTCATTTGAACGACACACTTTGTTTTTTCGTTTATCTTCTTTAACAGGTCTATATCACGCATAATACGGTTTGACTTGGTTATTACTGTAAAACCGCAACCATATTCATATATTAACGAAAGTGCCTTTCTAACATATCCGATTTCCAATTCTAATGGAATGTAAGGGTCGGTCATAGAGCCTGTCCCTATCATACATTTTTTCCGTTTTCGTTTAAGAGCATTTTCTAAGAGAGGAATAGCATTCGCTTTAATTTCAATATCCTCAAAATCGTGTTCCATATGGTAACAGTTACTTCTGGAGTCACAATAGATGCACCCGTGAGAGCAACCACGATATAAATTCATTCCATTTTTTGCTGACAAGATACCTTTTGCAGTCACATAGTGCATATTATTGTTCCTTTCCAATTCGCTATTTAGCAGTACAATTTTTCCTGTGTGCTTTTAGTTTTTTCATAGCCCAGTCATAATGACTTGCTGTAACACTAATAAAATATGACCCCAAAGTACTTCCGCCAACCCATTTATATACGCCTTTAGAAAACAGTTCTTCATTTGAAAAGTGTTCCATTAGCTGCATAACTTCTGTGTGTGATTTTTGAAGCATACTTTTTGCTTCTTCCAAAGTTGTTTTTTGATGTTTATTCCAAAACTCAACATTCATTTCACCATAGGTTTTCCAATTATATGGTGCAGGAATAAAGGTAGTATTATTACCCCCTCTATTTGATTGCACCCAATTAAGTAATAACTGATGCCATTCATAAAGATGAATTAAAATATCTCGTAAATTTTTATCTCTTTTCCAATGCGCTTCTTTTTTCTTTACATCGCTGGAAAAATCAAAAGGTGTCGATAATTCGTTCTCTGTTAATCCTGAAATCAAGGTATTCATTTTTTCATAGTTTGCTGTTGCTGCGTTTATTAAATCTGTTTTTGATGTTGGTCTACCCATAATCTTTTCTTTCCTCCAAATAACAATAATCTATCATAAGAGTACCACAATAATGTTGACACCTTGTGTCAAGGTTTATTTTTTTCATATATTTTTCTTGCCTGTTCAGCTAAGACTTCTTTTAAGTACAATGGTTCGATAATATCAACTTGTGTTCCGAAAGTTAACAAGTACCCAATCAGCCAAGCATCTTCGGGCATTTCAGTCGAAACAATTAAATCTCCATTTGTTTGTATTTCGACTTGTGTTATATCAAACTCATCATAAACTCTGTAAGCAACTTCCTTTGGAAATCTTAATACAATTTTTTTATAGACTGGCTTTGAAGCTATCTCTAATTCAGGAAACTCCTTATTAGAAAAACCTTCAGATAGAACTTCTATATTCATAATTCGAGTCAACTTGAAAATCCTATAATCTTGTTTCTGCGTACAATACGCTTTCAAATACCACGACATAGACTTATACAGAAGTTTTATCGGTTGTATAATTCTTTCCGTAATTTCCTCATAAGAGCTTGCATAAGCAATTTTTACGCATTTTTGATGGATAACAGCAGATTTTAATTGCTCAAATTTTTTGTTATCACTATGCGGCGTACCCCATCTTGAAAAATCAATTTCAAGCCAATTGTCTGTATTGAGATTAAATATTGCAGAGAGTTTTCTTATTATTTCATCATTGTTTTGAGCAATACTAAGGCTTTGCATTGCTAAAAGAATTTCTTGTTTTTCTTCATCGGATAGTACAGCTTTATCTAAAACAAACCCCTTCATCAAGTAAATGCCGCCATTTCTACCAGTTTCCGCATATATGGGGATACCCGCTCCACTTAATGTATCTATATCTCGATATATTGTTCTAACAGATACTTCAAAATGTTCTGCTAATTCAGGAGCAGTCGCTCGTCCTTTATCAAGCAAATAGTAAACAATTCTAAACAGTCTGCTTTCCTGCATTTAATCGTCCTCCGTTACAGATAAAATAGCACATAAAGCCTGACATCTTATGTCAAGTTTTATTATAATATCTGGGATAACTAATTTCAATAACGACCATATGTACTTTCAATTCTATCGATGACAAGCAGAACATCATAACAATTATTTGCAGACATAGCAGTAAAGTATAATATTTTAAAATTCAAAGAGCCGATGAGCTGTGAGTTACCTCACAAGTTCATCGGCTCTGCGTCTGTGCGTCTGGCTCTTTAATGACGGTTATATGTAATTCCTTTGCATTTATCAAAGTTTCCTGTTTGCATTTCGGACAATACAGAGGGAAATTTTTTAGTTCGGTATTTTCCCGTATCATTGTTCGGGTTTTATTGCCGCAGACAGGGCAGCGTATCCAATCACTTTTAGTATTTGCCGTATCCACTTAACCAAAATTCCTCCATAGCTGCATTAAATTTATCTGGTGTGTCCATATTCACACAATGTCCAGCTCCCTCGAAAATAATCACACAGCATTCTGGTTCATTTTTCTTCCACATTTCTACTGCGGATAGTTCCATTGGAATATCATACTTTCCGCAGCCAATAAGCAAAGGATATTTCCTTGGTTCTGTCTGCCGAACATTTACCATACTGCTTAAAGAAGATAAATACATAAATGACTTTTTAGGAAATTGAATATTCATCTCGTAAAAATCCTTTTGAGCCTGTAAAGTATAAGCAGATATTTTTTTATTCGACTTTGCAAACCATTTAATTGAAAATAAAGCTTTAAGCATCATAAGTGTCTGTGATGCGCTATTTTCTTTCTGCATTTTTGCATCAAAATTGTTTATATCATAACCGCCGAAACAAGCAAGTGATTGTACTGCTTCTGGATACTGGTTTGCAAAGTCTTGAGCTAATACAGCTCCCAATGAAATGCCGACAATATGTATCTTTTCAATTTTTTCTGTTTTTAGGATTTCGCTTATCCACGCCGACATTTTATCTATACTATCACCTTTTCGCACTTTCGTTGATTTACCGTGACCAATAATATCAAGAGTAAGAATATTGTATTTATCCCGAAAATAGTCGATTTGGGTTTGAAACATATTATGATTTACAAAAGCTGCGTGAATAAAAAGGATCCATTCTGTTTTTTCCTTTCTGCTGATATAATAAACAATAGGTGATTTCTCTAAATGGTATTGCTTCATATTTCTCCATTCCTCATCTTTTCTAATAAATTCTCGAACCAATCAATATTAAATTTGATTATATCTTTGCCATATAGTGCAGATACAAATTGATAATTAAGTATATCTTTGTGTTCTTCTAAAACATCAATATTCTTTACATTATCACATATTGTCGCTAACACATTGTATTGTTCTTTTAAATACATTAAATGTTGTTGTATGCTTGTCTCTCGATTTTTCTTATCTGAAAATCCCATAAAATAGACCTTTGCTAACTCTGGAATTTTAGGACTTTGTTCTTCTAAGGGTGCGTTTATCCACTCATAAAAATGCTGCTTTCCGCTTTCCGTTATGCAATAGATTTTCTTATATTTTCCATTATCAATAATCTCCTCATAACTGATATATCCGCAATTCAGCAGTTTTTTTACTGCAGCCTGTATGCTGCCCATACTGCTGCTATACATCAAATTTATCCCTTTGCTAATTCTATCCCTTAATTGATATATCGTTCTATTACACATAAGTAAAAGTCCAAGAATAATGTTATCCATTGTACATCCTCCGTATATTGCTATTAGTAATATTACTATTATATTCAGAAAAGGACCAAAAGTCAAGAGGTAGTTGTTTTTGTAAACACAAAGCGACAGAGCTTTTATCCTCAGCCGCTTGTCTGTTATATGTATAAACGATTCCTCATTCACAATCTCCATAGCACAAACCTGTATGTTATTCATTCGCCCAATCCATTCAAAAGCGTATTCAGCCTTTAACTGTTCCGTGATACCATGTGTCCAAGAGATAATATGAATTTTTAGCTCCATTTATAAGAAGTGAAATATCTTATAGTCGGCATTTTCACATCGTTTAATAAGAAGCCACAAATCCATACAATATAATAAGATAATTATATTGGTACAAGGTGGTGAGCTTATGGACGAGAGAAACAACGATTTTGATTTCGATTTTATGCCGATAGGACAGGCGATTAAGAAAGCCCGTGAAGCAAGAGGAATGACGAGAGAGCAGCTTTCTGGAATAATCGGCTATGCTCCCAGACACATTCAATCTATCGAGAATGAGGGAAAGTATCCAAGCATCGAGCTGTTTATTCAGCTTATTACAATGTTCGATGTTTCGGTTGACGAGTACATATTTCCTAATAAAAAAGTCAAAAAGAGTTCCGTCCGCAGACGCATAGACGCACAGCTCGACAACTTAGATGATAAAGAACTGTCCGTGATTGAAGCAACTGTAAACGGACTATGTAAAGCAAAAGAGCCAGAGGAATAAAATCCTCTGGTTTTCTTTTGCCCATTTTTAATAAGCGGGGATACCGTAACCATAGATAACGCTGCTGCCGACAGCGTAGCTGTTCTGCCTACAGGCGTCGCCAGAGTTACCCTCAACAGTATAGACTGTTCCGTTTTCCACACGCTCTACAATACCTACATGGTCTGTAAGACCGTCGCCTTCCCAGTCAAAGAAGATAATGTGTCCCGTCTCTGGCGTAAAGCTGCCGTCCTGCCATTGTCCTCTCTCCATAAACCATTCAGAGCCTTGTATGCAGCCTGCAAATTTTGGAATAACGCCGTTTTCAATATAACCGCACTCGTTAGCGCACCACGAAACGAAGCAGGCGCACCACTCGACACGGGAGTTGAAGCCGTACCACGACCAATAAGGCTGACCGCCTATATTACCGACCTGCGATAGAGCCACGGTCACGATTTCGCCGTCGCCTACGGAGATGCCGTAAAGCACCTGCGACCATAGCGAATTGTTTTCATCGGCAAGTAATTCGGATAACATCTGCCGCTGCTCATCGTCAAAACCGTATTGGTCTGCCATTTCCTCGGCTGTTTTGTGGCTGACTGTGATATACAGGTAAGTCCGTGTCTGGGTGGTTTCGGTCTGGACGATATTTCCGTGACCGTCATCGGTTTCGGTTATCACGGTTTCGGTCTTGCTTTCCGTTCTGGAGCTGATTTCGTTCATTTCCCAGAAGATGTCCGTCAGGAGCTGTTTTTTGTTATCGTCCATTGTCGCCACTTCCTGCGGATTGTCTGGGTCGGTAGTAGTCTTGACCGAGTAAACCGCAAGCACCTCTTTCCAGACGGCACGGCTCCCTGACATCTCCAGAACATCATAGGCATTCTCGTTTTTGACTTCATCAAGGCGGCTGTCATATTCGGTATTGATTTCTTGTACCACGGTCTGCATCGTCATTCCGCTGCCTGAGTCCTCGCCCGCAAAGAAGATACCGAACACCGAGCCTATGAGCATACCGATAAGGCAGATGACCAAAATCACAACAACCGCAATCCAGCCGCCCGCCGCAATCGCCGCAATCAGCGCCTTTGTTCCTGCGATAATCGCCTTAACCGCCGCCGCAGTCGCTTTGACCGCCGCTTTTACAGCAGCAATCGCAGCCCTTGCCGTGACTCTGGCTGCCTGTGCAGCTCTTTGAGCCGCTTTTACGGAAGCCTTTGCCGCCGCCTGTGTCGCTTTAGCAGTATGCTCGGCAGTTTTTATCGCCGCCTTTGAGGTCGCCTGTGCGGTTTTCACGGATTTTTGCGTAGTTTTTACCGTGCCTTTTGCGGCTGTTTTTATTGTCTTTTTTCCGCTTCGGGCAGTCTGCGTTATGGTCTTTTCCGCTTGATTTGCGCCCTTGACCGCCTTATCTGCGGAATGGCTGACGGTACTGCGGTAGGTCTGTACGCTGTTTCCAGACATACGCTTCTCGGCGGCTTTAGCGGCTCGTTTCTGCTTGAAATCGGATAGTTTATCCTTTGCCTTAACGATATTATCCTTTGTGGTTTTGACCGCCTTTTGACCCTGCTTGTTGAACTGATGAACGCCCTCATTCGTAATGCGCTCCGAAGCTGCCGAAACCTTATCGGCAGCATATTCGGTAGCGGAGCCTTCCTCAGCGTAATAGCCCTGCTCCGCCTTGTCCTTTATTTTGGAATAAGCCGACTTCATACGCTCGGAAGCTACCGCAGCCTTGTCAATGGTCTTAATCGTACCCTTGACCGCATCTCTGGTTTTTATATCAGCCATAGATAACCTCCTTCCCCAGAAGATGTGCAGTCAAATTCAAACTGCCTTTTTTGCGACCACCACAAGCCTGCCGTTCTGCGCTGAGTATTCGCAGGTAGAGAGTGTGATGAGCCTGTCGCCGTATTCTGCGTTTACGCCTGTTTCATACAATGCAAGCTCCTTGCATTTTTCAATGTAGGCGTTAAACTCGTCCTCGTTTTCCGCATCGACAAAATCATAGTAGCGGAAGCCCTGAGAGCTGTACGCCACAGTCTTAAAGACAGCGACAATCTCATATTCGCCACGCTGTGTTAGGGTATCAAACTGAATGGTCTTGTGTTCCTCATAAAAGCTCTGGGATTTGTAATCCTCCAAAGCCCCGAACATCTTGCCGCCCTTAATGTGATGACCGTAAATGACAAGGTTATCGCTGCTTGCAAGGTCGCAGTTTTCCTGAATATACGGCGTTCCCAAGTCGCTGTATTCTTTATCAAAGTTGCGTTTCAGATAGTAGTTCGGCGCATTCGGTGTCTGCATCACGGGGTAATTGACGGTTGTGCCTGCAATGGAAAGCCAGCCGACCATATCCGTGTTTTTCAAAAACAGTCCGCCGTACTCTGCAAGGACATTTTCTTCCTCAGTCAAGGGGACTTCTGGGGCGTTACTGTCCTCTGTCTGCGCCTGCTCCACGATTGCGGCAATTTCCTCAAAGGCTTCGGTCTGCTCGGCTTCGTGGGCATAATGGTCGTAAATGTGATAGCCGCAAAAAGCCGCCGCACCTAACAGGCACACGGCGGCAGTAAGGCAGATGAATTTTTTATAATCTTTCATAGGCTTTTGTCCTTTCTTATCTTGAAATTTCTGGCTGCTTTTGGAATGACAGAAGATGCCTGCATAAAAATAACGCCCACCCTGTAAAGGTGAGCGTTACCGATTGTGTTATTCGTTTCAATATTAGATACAAAATGCGGCGTAGAGAGGAACGGTCTTTTTATTGTCCTCAAAGCCAAAGTTTTTTGCAGAGAGCTTGATGGCGTAAGCAGGCTTATAGGTTTCCATATAGACCTTCAGGCTCTTTGCTCTGGTGTTGTCAGCCGACTTTACTTCAATAGGGATAAGCTGACCGTCACGCTGAATGACAAAATCTATCTCAGCCCCACGCTCGGACTCCCAATAGTAGGTCTTGTATCCGTTAATGGTAAGCTGCACATCGACATAGTTTTCCGCCATACCGCCCTTAAAGTCGTTCAGCTCCTCAACCATATAGAGGACATCGTTTGCCGCTAAGTCTTTCTTTGCACAGAGCAGTCCTAAGTCGGAAACATAAATCTTGAACGCATCAATATCACGGTAATTCTCCAAAGGCTTCTTGATTTGCTCCACCTTATACACCTGTGAAACGATACCCGACAGGCAGAGCCATTCGATAGCGTTTTCAAACTCGGAAGCCCTGCCGCCTTTCTTTATCAGCTTATACTGAAAACGGGTATTCTTTTTTGAGAGCTGTACCGTAATGTTGTCATAGGCAAGCCTTGTTTTTTTGATTTCGTTCACATTGTTGTACTTACTCATATCGTTGAGATAGCTTGCGAGTATGGTGTCCTGCGTGTGGCGCACAAGGATATAGTCCTTTGTCTGTGTGAACTGCAAGACGCACTCAGGCATACCGCCCACAACGAGATACTGCCTGTAAAGCAGCATTGCCGCATCGTGCAGGGCAGAGGGCATCGGCGTATCGGTTTCAAAGCACTTTTTAATCTGAGCTACCAGAGCGTCCTCGCCCATAGCCAGCATAAATTCCTCCATATCCATAGGATACAGGGTTTTCATATCAACCTTGCCCACAGGGAAAGAGAATTTCGCCCTGCCTACCGCTACGCCGAGCAAGCTGCCGAGAGCTACGATATGATAGTCTGGAGCGTCCTCACAAAAGTATTTCAGAGAAGTTAAAGCCCGTTCGCAAAGCTGTACCTCGTCAAATACTATCAGCGTCTTTTCCTTTACTATCGTCTGACCTGCGATGTGGGATAAAATGGGTATCAGATAATCAGGGCTGATATTTTCCTCAAAGGTTTCGTTCAGCTTTGGATTTGTTTCAAAATTGAAGTATGCCACATTTTCATAGTGGCTGCGCCCAAACTCTAAAATCGAGTAGGTTTTTCCGACCTGCCTTGCTCCCTGCAAAATCAGGGGCTTGCGGTGAACGCTATCTTTCCACGCTTCCAAGAAGCTCATTATTTTTCGATACATTGCCAGACCTCCTTTAAGGTGCTGAACATAGTATAGCACACATTCGTGTAAATATCAATGATTTTTTCTTGATTTCTAACACTAAATTACACGAGCTCTATTTTGAACTTCTCAAAATTCGACACGAACACCGTCAAGCCCTCTTTTTTACACCTCCCCGAATTTGGTAGTCATCAGCCTGTAAAGCTCCGTATTCCGTGGGAACTTGTTGATAAACGGCACAAGAGAGCTGCCGACCTTTAATAGTCCCTGACCTGCGCCGACATTCGTGATATAGCTCATCTGAAGGTCGGAGATATTTAAGAGCTTGGCAAGCTCAATCCTGTCGGTGGACGCCTGATTGAGCATAATGATAAACTCGCTGTTGGCAAGCATCGTCCTCGCCGTATGGCTCTGCAAAAGGTCGTCCACATTCTGGGTAATACCTGTGCAGTACGCCCCGTATTTCCGCACACGCTTCCAGAGGGTAAAGAGGAAGTTTGCCGAGTATTCGTGCTGAAAGAGCAGATAAATCTCATCAATGAAGATGAATGTATTTCTGCCTTTCGCTCTGTTCTGGGTAATACGGTTTAAGATGCTGTCAAGAACGACAAGCATACCGATGGGCTGCAACTGCTTGCCTAAATCCAGAATGTCGTAGCAGATAAGGCGGCTGTGGGTATCTACATTGGTATGCTTTGCAAAGGTGTTCAGAGAGCCGTCCGTAAACAGCTCGATTGCAAGGGCGATTTCCTTTGCTTCTGGCTCGTCCTGCTTTAAGAGTTCCTCACGGAAGTCCTGCAAGGTGGGCGGTACGCCCTGATAATTGCCCTGCTGATAGTGGCGGTACACGCCTGCCGTACAACGGTCAATGATTGACTTCTGTTTCGCACCCAGACTTGCGCCGCCGATGAGCTGCTCGCAGAGGGACAAAATAAACTCTGATTTCAGAATGACGGGGTTTGCGCCGTCACCGTAATCGGAGTTCATATCCATAGCGTTGATATGGTTTTCGCTCGTTGCCGAGATGTGAATGACCTCGCCCTGCATTGCCTTTACAAGCGGAGAGTATTCCCGTTCAGGGTCGATGATAATGACATCGGCGTTTGGGTCTGTGAGAATGATATTTACCATTTCTTCTTTTGCCGTGAAGGATTTTCCCGCACCTGATACGCCTAAGATAAACGAGTTGCCATTGAGCAGATGGCGGCGGTTTGCGATAATCATATTTTTGCTGATGGAGTTCTGCCCATAATACACGCCGTTTTCGTGATGGATTTCCTGTACTCTGAAAGGAATAAACACCGCAAGGCTTTCTGTTGTAAGGGTACGCATCGCATCAATCCTGCGGACACCAAACGGCAGGGCGGTATTCAGCCCGTCCATCTGCTGATATTTCAGCACCGCAAACTGACAAAGGTGCTTTCTGGCTGTGGTAAGGAGAGCTTCCGTATCATTGTCAAGCTGTTCCTTTGTTTCCGCCGTATGCACCATCGTCAAAACCGCAAAAAGCATTCTCTGGTCACGGGTCGTTAAATCGTCCAAGAACTCCTTGCTTTCCTTGCGCTGCTGTTCAAGGTCATAGGGAATGACCGCCGAAAAATTGTTGTTCTGATTTTGTTTGCGCTGCCAGTTTGTGATGTTGGTTTCCACGCCGAGCAGCCTGTTTTCGACCTCACGCACGGCTTCGTCTGTGGGTACGGGGATAATGTCAACGGACATCATCATATTGCGGTTAAGCTCGCAAAGCTCCGCCACCATACTGTCTTTGATATATGCCGCATATTCACGCAGGAAAATGACACGCCCATATCTGTCGCCCATACGGAAATAATCCTTTTCAAACTCAAAGGTATCGGGGCAGATAAAGTCCTTAAAATCGTGACCTTTACGCATTGTCTGCTTCAGGTCGAAATGGAACGCCGTTTCTTCTCCTGTGCGGTAAAAGTCGTGGAAAATACGGAGCTTTTCTTCCGCTTCAAGCTCTACGCATCTTGAGCCGAGCCGTGCAAAATGGGAAATCAGGTCTGCGCCTACACGGGCAAAATAATTCCTCGCTTCCTCGATATTCTTTTTGCAGACGGAAACCGTCACATACTTATCCTGCACGATAGAATTCGCTCCCGTTGCTTTATCAAGCAGCATTTTGTTGTATTCCTTACGGTACTTATCCAGTCCGTCCTCCGCCATAGGAATTAAAATGGTCTGCTCAAAATCAACCTTGTTGAGCCTACGGTTGTTGACCGTGATTTTTGTGGTTGCGCCGCTATCGAGAGAATTGAGAAGCTCCGAGTATTCGAGGAACATCGCTTCTTTATCCTCACGGCTTGCCACGGAATAGTTTATATCCTCAAACTTAAAGGTCTTTGCGTATTTGTTACTGCCGACAAGAAAAATGCCGTCCTCCCAGATAGTCTTAATCGGGATAATCGCCTGCACCGATTTGGGTACGACAAACTTTTCCTTATCCTGCTTAAACAGAGTTTTAAGAGTTTTCAGCATTCTTTACCTCCTTGCTGCGTTTCGCTTTTCTTGATTTTTTCGTCACGGGGCAAACGCCTTTTTCGTGGTTTTGAATTGTGGTTTTCAGCGTTTCATAGTAGAGATTGTCGGGGTTAAACATCAGCTTTTTCGGCATCAAAAACTCTGATTTAATCCACGCCCATACAAATTGCTCTGCGGTCATACCGTTGTACTTGACAAAGCCCATTACCGCAAAGGGCGCAGCTCCGAGAATACACACCCAACTAAGCGTTTCTATTCCGAAATACGGACGGAGAATAAAATACAGCCCTACCGCTACGCCGCAGGCAAGTAAAGAAAAAATGAACTGCCGTAGCGACAGTCCAAAAAACATACTCTCCGTGTAATTGCGGATTTCCTTATTTATCTTGACTTCCAAAAGTTACACCTCCTTATCGTTCCATACCGCTTTTTTGTCTGGACTGCTTTTTGTGGGACAGATATGGGATATATTCTTCTTCACCCGCAATAATACTGAACTCCGCTTTCAGAAACGGATGCGTTTCCTTTTCCTGATACTGACGGATAAGTTCAACAGCACTTTCCTTTGTAGCGGTGCTTCCTTGCTGTACTCCGTCCTTAAAAACATAAAACCGTTTCATTGCTTCCTCCTTATAAGCCCATCATTTCTCTTACAACACGGTCTGCCATTTTGACCGCACCGACCAAGACGAGCATATTAAATACCAGCTCTCCGATATAGCTCCATACCATAGATACAGGCGCAGCGTTCGGGTCAACCGCAGGTGGAGAAGCTGCAAAAAGGGAGAATATGATACAGGCAAGCACGATAATTGCGCCCTCCAGACAGACGGCGGCATACGATTTGATAAAGCTCTTGCCCACATTCTGGCTTGGCTCTCCCGCAAAAGTAGATAGAGGAACGGGAGCGATTGCGGTATAAAGATAAAGGCGGAAAAATCTACCGTACACAGACATAATCATAATGAATGATAATATCGTGATGAAAAGTCCGCCGATGAGAGTGACTGCCCATAGGGGAATACTCTCGAAAAATCCACAGTCCTCAACAGCCGTGACAATTTCCTGCGGCAATACCGTCTGTGCTGCCGAGCCGAAGCCTGCGGCGTTCATAATGGTTGATATTAAGCCCTGCACGATGTTAAACAGAGCCATCATCAGTTCCAATCCGTAAGTCACGATGCCTTTTGCAAGGGCAAAGCGAATAAACAGTTTCAGGGCGTGTTCGGGCTTTTTCACCTCTGCGAACGAGCCGCAGGTTTTCATCACGCCGACAACAAAGAAAAGCACGAGCAACGCAAGTCCGATTGCCTGTACTGCGCCGTGAATATTTACGATTACATTCCAAATTGTGCCGCCCTTAAACTGCTCTGGGGATTGGGTGATGAGCTGCCATATTTCCGATAGCTTGTCGTTCCAAGTCCGCAGAGCGTTCTCTAAGTTTTGCACAATCCAATTATCCGACATTAGACCACCTCCTTAGATAATTAGATAACGGGAGTAAATCCGCAAAGCGGATCTGCTCCCGTTATCTTGTCTTGTGTCAGTTTTTCAGCCCGTAATGAGGGTAAGGATTTCTTTCGCAAAGGTAATCACAACGCCGCCTGCAAGGGTCAAAAAGCCGTTTGCTCTCTGGGACGGGTCGTGAGATTTCAGCGACAGACCAATCTGCACCACGCCGAAGCCGAGCAAAATCATACCCACGGCACGGATTAAGCCGAAAATGAAGTCGGACAGATTATTGACTACGGTAAGAGGGTCACTTGCTGCAAAGGCAGTCATAGATGTGCCGACCACCAAAGCCGTTGTCATAACGGTCACGCAGTAAAAGCGAAAGCCCTTTTTTACCTTGCCAGACATCGGCAGCTTTGCGGTTTCCTTACTTTCGTTCTTCTGAAAAAGTTTCATAAATAAAAATCCTCCTTTAGATATTAAAGATTTCCTCCAAGTCCTCGTTGGAGAGAAGCTCATAGGAAGTGCTGACAGCTTTTACGCTTACGGCGTTCTTTGGAATATCGCTGTCAAACACAAGGGTTGCGACAGCCTGTGTCGGCTCTCCGTGGATATACGGCGGTTTACCTCCATCAGTTGTCATCTTTACATTCGGGTGCTTCATAATGTCATACTTGAAGTCCATTACAGGGCGTTCTCCACGCAAAAAAAGAAGTGCGTAACGGTTATCAAGCATACGCACTTCATCAGGCGTCATCAGTTCACGCCCAGATATTTGATAGTTGGTTGAGTAGCTGCCGCTTCGCCCCTCGCTCTTTCCGTAAGTGTTTGTATCAATCGTTTCCTTGCCTAAAAGCTCTGACACATATTTGTGGGTGCTTTGCTCATTGCCGCCCAAATAAAGAAAAGTATCGCAGTTGCCTACAATGCTTTCCCATTGTTTCTCAAACAAAGCCTTCAACTGTGCCAGATTTTGCAGGATAATGGATACGGACACGCCTCTTGAACGCATAACTGAAAGTATCTTATCAAAGTCATCGGGCAGCGAAACATTTGCGAACTCGTCCATTATGAAATGGCAATGCACTGGCAGGCTTCCTCCGTATTTGTGGTCTGCCAGATAGAAAAGCTGCTGAAATAACTGCGTATAGAGGATACTCACGAGAAAATTAAAGCTCGTATCGTTGTCGGGAATGAGAGCGAACAGCGCAACCTTCTTTTCGCCCAAAGAGGGCAGGTCAAGCTCATCGGTGGCGGTAAGCCCCGCAAGGCTTTCAAGGTTGAACTTTTCAAGCCTTGCGGCAAGGGTAATTTGGATACTCTTTAAGGTTTTCGCCGAGCCTGAGTGGTAATCCCTGTAATATTTCAGGGCAATATGCTCTGGGTTTACCATTTCCAGACGGTCAAACAACTCGTCAAGAGGGCTTACATAGCTGTCATCGTCCTCACGCACTTCTCCCGCACGGAGTAGCTCCATCACCGTCGGAAAGTTTTGCTCATCGGGCGGAGCTTCATATTTCAGATAGAACACCAAAGCCAGCAGTAACATACTTGCCGCCGTGTCCCAGAACGGGTCTTGTGACTGTGAGCCTTTCGGCGTGGTCGCCTTAAAGAGATTGGTTACAAGCCTTTGCACATCGTTATCGTTTCTGAGGTAGACAAACGGGTTGTAACAATGGCTGCGGTGCATATTGATAAGGTCAAGGACACGCACCTCATAGCCTTTCTTTTCAAGCAGCCCGCCGATGTCACGGACAATTTCGCCTTTCGGGTCTAAAATTACCATTGAGGTATTGCATTGCATAGCGTTCGGCTTACAGAAAAACCTTGTTTTTCCCGCACCAGAGCCGCCGCAGACCAAAATATTCAGATTGCGGCGGTGCTTTTTCCCGTCTAAGCCTATGCGGACATTCTGGGTAAGCAGCTTATTTGCGGACGGGTCTTTGTCACGGTATTTCTTGTTCAAAGCACCCGCATCGCCCCATTTTGCCGAGCCGTGTTCCTCCCGCCTGCGGTAGTTCCTGCGTGTGGAGAAATAAATGCCGATGCCCATAGCGTAGGCAAGCAAAAAAATAAGGACAGTCTTTGCGCTGTCCTCACACACCGTTATTTCAAGTGGATTGCCTAATGCCACGGGCAGACCTCGGATGATTTCAACCAGACCACCACCCACATAAGGTGCTGTCAACAGAGCAAGCCATATAACAGGAACTATACCGCAGACGGAAAGGATTAAGCCCGTCTTTTTGTCATCGTTCCTCATTGCACCTGCAATGCATGACTCGTATTTTTTTCGTTGGTGCGTTGGCTACCTTGTCAATCAGCTCGTCAACAGGCTCGGTGGGGCGTTCCTCCTGTATCTGCCGTGTCCGCAGGGTATTGAGCGCATTGATAACGATATTTTTATCGTACCTGTCAAGTGCGATATGGTATCGTTCTTCTTTCATAATCTGCACCTCCGATTACCGTTCCTGCTCTTTATTCCTTGCAGGCTTGTTTTTCTCCATACTCTTATACATATCGCTCTGGATTTCGCCCAGAACATCACGCATCGTACCAAGCTCTCCCTTGAACACCTGCGTATCCATTCCGTCATACTCTCTGGGAAGTCGGGAAAAATCAAAGCCTTTGGTATCTACGCCGTAACGGGAGCTTACCATATAGGCAACGCAAAAGGATTTGAAATCGGAAGCGTCACGGCTCTCATTGTACTTGAAGTCATAGACCGCCGCAGATACTTCCTTTGCCATACTGATAAACAACGCTTCTTCGGACAGTCCCTTTTTGACAAAGATGGTCTGCTGAGAGCCGTCATAGTAGGCAGGCAGCTCCAAGTCATCAACGGGAACGCAAGGCACGGGGCTTGCGTCGAGCAAAGCCGATACAAGCTCACGCATAGATTTCTGCTCCTGTGCCTGCGCTCTGTCTTTAGCCGATGTTTCGGAAATGTCATAGACTGCTTTGGCGTTATAGGAAATGCCCTTTGTACCGTCCTCACGGGTATATTCCTTGCTCGGCTCAAGGATAACGACCTTCTGTGCGTCCTTGTTTACATAGACACGGCTCTGCTTCCAAGAGTTGTAATCTTTAAGCTGTGTCGCTTCGGGCATCTGCGCCGATACCAAAATAGCGTTTGCAACCGAGTAACGGTCAAAACGCCCCTGTACATCAAGGTACTGGCGGAAGCTGTCGCCGCTTATCATCATTTCGGCGCAGGTGTTGTCAATCAGCTCATAGGCTTCCTTGCGCTGCGCCTGCTTCTGGGCTGCCCATTCCGCTTTATCAAACGGTTTGCTGCCGCCGCTAAATACATCATAAATGCTCATTCTGTTTTACCTCGTTTCTTTAGATTTGGGTTTCTTTTTCTTTCTCTGGGGCTGCTTATGCTCGGTCTTGCCTGCGGGCTGCTTCTTCGCCCTGTCAGAAGCAGAGCTTTTGTCAAGGGAAGAAGGCGTATCCGCTTCCTGTTCCTTGCGGCTCTCCTTGATTTTCCGCAGTTCCTCTCTGACGGACGGCTTTTCGTCCTTAGTCAAAGTAGCCCCCTCTGCGGACTTCTTTGGCTGCTCTGAGATAGGCTCGGACTGAGGGGATTTTTCGGTCTTTGCCACCGAGGGGTTTTGAGCGTTTTCCTCCTTTTGAACAGGCTTGCCCATAAGCTCATCGAGCAGCTTATCTTTCTCGGCTTTTTCCTGTACGCCGATGTCTGGCTCTGGCTGACCTGTTTTTTCCTCTTTGGATTTTTCTGCTTCGGTCACAATAGAAGCGGTGTTTTCCGACGCTAATTTGAAGCGTTCGGCAATACGGCTGATTTTCGATGCGTCCTCCGCACGGGCAATCACATCGACCTCCGCATTGGGGTCTTTGTTTCCTCTGTCCGCAAGGACACAGTAAAGCACACCGTATTTTTTAGCTTCCTGCGTAAACTTCTTCAGGTCGCCGTTCTTTACGGTAAAAACTTTCAGCTCCTTGCCAGAACGGAGCATATTGGTAAGCCTTGCCTTGCCCTTTGTTTTCTTTTCCTCCTTCAGAATGGAATAGAGGAGAACGGCGATATTCTTCGCACCTGCACCTGTGATTTTGGCTGCGACCTCAAATCCCTCCAAGCTCATTCGGACGATTTGCTCTGCCGCTTCGCCGCCTGTGTTCATTCGTCATCAGCTCCTTTCGTTGTTGTTCTTCGTCTGCCCGTATGGTGGATAGCTTTTCTTTGAGAGCAGCGTTACGGGCTTCGATGCCCTCGCACAGTCTGACCTCCTTTCGGATAACGCTCAGGCGTTTGGATAAATCGGAAAGCTGTGACCGTATGGCTTCCTTTTCTTCGCCGCCTGTTTTGCGGGATTTGGAATAGAGTTCCTTGCGCTTTTGAAGCAGGTCGGCTTTTTCCGTTTCCAAAGAGCCTTTATATGACAAGAGCTGCTCCACCGTATCAATGCGATTACGGCACAGCAGCCTTGTTTCCTGTGTGATGGCTTCCATTTTCATTAAGTCGTCTTTCAAAAGATAATGAAGCCTTGCGTAATTTGGTTTTTTATTTTTAGGCAGGATACCGAGCTTGTAGCAGTAGTGCAGATACAGCCCCCGCAGTCCGCCGATTTTCTTAGCTCCCTTTAGAGAGCCTTTGACACGGAACACTCTGACCGTACTTTGCGGCTCGGCAAATCTGGAGAACTTCACGGCGTAGGAGTTTTCGCTGATACGCTCCATTATCCTCTCGTTGGTATATTCCTCTCCGAGCTTATACAGCCGCTTCGGGCGTTTCCAGTTCTTGCCGATGACCGTCCAATATTTGCGGTTTGGGTCAAAGCTCACACGGTATCCCATTTCAGCCATAATGCGGTCAAAATCTTTCAGCGTGAACGACTTGCTGACAGCTTCGTCCACCGCCTGCCGTGTAACATTATCCCTTGTGGGCATACCGTTTTTCTCCGCCTGATACAAAGCGTATGGCTTTTTCTTTCCGCTTGGGTGTTCAATGACGGACAGAGCATACTCACGGCAAAGCTCATCGGAACGCTGGCGCAAAAGCCGCAGGTTTGCTTTGTTGTCGTGGTAATGCCTGCCGTCCGTGAAAGATACGGAGTTTACGACAAAGTGGTTATGCAGGCAGTCAGTATTCAGGTGTGTGGCAACGATTACCTGAAATCTGTCGCCCCACATCTTCTTAGCAAGTTTAACGCCGACCTCGTGCGCCTGCTCTGGCGTGACCTCACCGTGCTTAAAGCTCTGGAAGCCGTGATAGCAAACAATCTCGCTTTCATCGTTCCATTGCGCTTTTGCAATCATCATTTCATCTCTGGCGGTGGTCGGGTCGCAGTTTACGCCTGTGACAAAATAACGCTGCTCGGTTTTATCCTTGTTGGTGGCGTATTCCATTACATCGACCATAGCCTGCAAGTCCGCTTCGGTGTATTTGGGATTAGCTGTCTTTTCGGGATTTTCCGCATAATCTATGGGGTGGTCGAGCCTGCCACGCACATCCCATATTTCGCAGACCGCCATTACGGTGCTTTTCTTGGAAGCAGATATTTTTTTCGGACAGCGATTTGAAACTCGTGCCACCGCCTTGCTTCCTCTTTGAGCATCGGAGCGTCCACAAAGTTCAGGGCGTTGGCTTTTGCCGCAAGCTGATTGATACGGTTGCCGATGGCAGACAGCTCACGCATCATTTTATAAAACTCTGGGTCAGGCTTTTCGCAGAGCCGATAGCCTTTTACCATTCCTCTCAGGAACGCTTCTTTTGAACAGCCTGATTTTTTAACGAGAGAGTAGAGCTGTTCGGCTTCTTCCTCAGTCAAGCGGAAAAGTATCTGCACATTTCGTTTTCGCATTTTTCACTTCCTCTCTCTCGGTAAGTCGGTTTATCTGCAAGCAGCACATAATCACTACACCTGTCAGACCGCCGAGCATTACGCCGATGATGAAAAATATAAACTCAATCATTCTTAAACTCCTTTCTGTTGCGGGGTATTAGGGGTTGCCCCCTAACAAGCGAATTTGGATAACCAAATTCAGTGCTTGGTAAGACATTACTCGTTGCACTCGTCCTCACACATACATTCTCCGCACACGGGACAGAAGTACGGACAGTCCGAACAACATTCGTCCTCGTTCGCTTCTTCTTCGTCGGTATCTTCAGCACCGTCCTCACAAGACTCGTTGATTTTGGCTTCACCGCAGATAAAATCCTCATCGGTAAAGTTGATAAGGTCGGTATCGAACAGGATAATTTCGGTCTTTGCCTTTGCCTGTTCTGCGCTTTCAGCACAAACAGAAATGGTCTTTTCATAGTGGGCAGTCAGGGTTACATCATACTTTTTCAATGGTTATTTCCTCGCTTTCAACATTTAATTTTTTGGTTTGTCGTGTTATTCTTCGGGTCAAAATCTGCGGACAATCAACGGGCATCACTCCTTTCACGGCTTGAAATTGGTCTTGCAATCCCCAGATAGGATAATAAAAAATCGTTGAAGTCCTTACCGACAGGCGGCGGCTCATCAACGATTTTGTAGTCTTTCTGCAAAAGTTCTTTGAGGGCGGCGGTACAAAGCCTGCCCGTTCTGTCATTATCCAAATGCAGAAAAATAGTCTTGATATGGGGATTTGCTTTCAAAAAGGTGGTTAGGGCTATGGGGATTTTGCTTTCCTTAATCTCTTTCTTAGGCTGATACACACCCGAAAGAGAGAGCAGATTTTCCGATTTATAGTCCTTTCCCTCACACTTTAGATAGGTGGCGTAGGACAGTAAATCAATGGCAGCTTCAAATAAATGCACGGTATCACTCGGTTTGTCTGCCAGAAGTCGGAACGAATACCGCTTGTCGCTGCCAGAAGCGTCCCCCTTAAAAGAGCTTCCAATCGTGCCACGGTAGGCGGCATACTTGGGCGTTCCGCTTTCGTCCTTACCGATAAACACGACATTGTGATACTTGGAGCTTTCAAAAATCGTGCCGTCCGCAATACAGTCCTGTATGATTGAAAGGTCAATCCCACGCCCGAAAAGGTACTCGGTCACTCGGTTACAGTCCTTATTTTTCGGCGGTAAAAGCAGTTCCTTCGGCTCGTCTTTTGGAATAGGAACAGGCGGCGGTTTCCAATCCGCCGTGATACCCGTAAGCAGTTCTACGGCTTCAACAAAGCTGTATTCCTTAACCTTAATGAGATAATCAAGGGCAGAAACGCCTCCGAAGCCTCTCGACCACCAATACCATTTGCCATTGGAAATCTTCAAGCTGTCGTGTTCTTTGGTACAATATACATTGCTTGCTACACGCTTTAGGTTGTTCGGCTCATACCGTTGCAGGTAGGATAGTAAGTCCATTTGCCGTGCCTGCTCAATCACGGCAGGGTCAAGCTGCACATAAGGTCTGTTACTTCTCATTCAATAAAATCACCTCCAGAAATAGAAAAAGCCGAGGGATTTTCAACTCAGAAAACCTCTCGGCTATGTAAAACATATTTAATTGTAACTATAAATCAGAATTTGTATTTATTCATTTAAGAAAAAATTCATCACTTCTTGTTTGGTTTTCTTTTTATTCCCAGCAGTTTAACAAAATCATCAAATAAGGCTGTATCTGTTGGCTCAAACATTAACCATTTTCCGTCGTGATAGGTTTTAGTTTCATCATAAATTTTCTGCACTTCTTTTGAATAACTATTTCTATCTGTATCAAATTTTAATTGTTCATCTTTCCCTAAGATAATCATAAATCCTACACAGTTTTCCCTTGCGTACAATGCACAAAGCGTTTTTCCGCCACGACGATATTTATACTCATAAGTCCACGCTTTACCACCTTTGTTCCATAAACATTCCATGTCATACTTTTCATCAATTAAAGCACAAAGTTTATTCCATATATCATATAATGATTGTCCGATTAAAGCAGTCATTTCTTCTGCATTAGGTATTTTATCCAGCATATTCGTTTCTCCTTTATAACTTCCAATTTGTAATTTTAATTATAGCACATTCTTATGAACTTTTCTATCGCTAAGGCTATGTAAAAGCGGCATCAGCTTCACGCTGATGCCGCAACGGATTAGAGCATATTCAGTTTTTTAAGATAGCTGACGCAATCTATACAGCCTTTGAAATAAACCTCTTTCAGCCCTAAACCTGCCATCTCGTTTTTGTATTTCAGCACCTCGACCAAAGCGGTGCAATCCTCCTCAGACAGCTCGCAAGGTCTGTCTATATCAAGGACGGCTTTCACATTGGGGTGCTGTTCGTAGAGCGTTTTTATCTGCTCCGTCAGCTCTTTATACCTTTTGTCGGAATGACAAGCAGCGCTTGTCTTGCTGAGATAATCGAAAAAATCAGCATCGTATTCATCGAGAAATGTGCTGAAGCTCAAGTCCTTTGCCATCTAACCACCTCCGATTTTCATTTCACAGCCCTATTATACCGCCCCAAATAAGGCAATACAAATCTGCAAATTCCTTTATCGCTCACGATTTGCACATTTTCTCTCAGGCTGTTCCTCGGCTTGTTCTGGCTCTGCGTCAAGTACGGCAGGGGCTTTCTTATCCAGATTAAGCTCGATATTGAGAGCGTTCAGCCGTTCCGATTTTTCTTTCAGTTCCTCCTCAAATGCAAAGGGCTTTTGTACCTCGACCTTTGCGTTTTCAAGCTGTGCGATGGTTTCTGCCCGTTTGGTCTGTGCGGCTTCCAACCGTGCGGGGAGCTTGGCAAGCTCGTTTTCAATTCGGGTCAGGTTTCCCAGAGGGTCAGAGCCTAATTCTACCTTGTACTTTGCTTTTCCGCAGAGGTTAAGGCAGTAATGCGTACCCACCGTATCATAGAAAACCTCCATTTTGAAGCCACGGTAGGAGCCGATTTCAGTAGGTGCAGACAAGGGATATTCCTTGCAAATCGCAAGGAGCATTTCGCCTGCGGCGGCTTTTTCGGTATAGCTGACACCTCGCAGGGTCATCGGACAAAACTTTTCCTCGCCCTGCGGCTTGTGCTGCTCGGCAAGAGCTGTGTCTGCTTCATAGCAGACAATACGCTGCTCGCACTCTGCAATGGTCTGAGGGAAGTGTTTGAGTATCCTGTCCTCAAGGTCGTAACGCTCGGATAGATAGCTTTGTTTCAGCACTTTGAGCTTAGAAACCTGAATATCTAAGTCCATTTTCTCCTTAAAACGCTCGTCGCCTGTGGCAAGCATTTTGACCTCCGCAAAGGACAAAGCAACCTCGTCCACATCTTCGGCAGAACGGACAGGGCTTTTGCTCGTCATTATCTGGGATATGAATTTCTGTTTGCTTTCTACCAACTGATAGAGATAAGCGTCAAAGGTCTGCTCGGTTACATAGCGGTAAACCTCAACCTCTGGGAACATATTTCCCTGTCTTTCAATCCGTCCTTGCCGTTGTTCAAGGTCGCTCGGTCGCCACGGACAGTCCAGATTGTGAATGGCGATAAGCCTATTCTGAACATTCGTGCCTGCGCCCATTTTTTGAGTAGAGCCTAACAATACACGGACTTCACCGCTTCGTACCTTTGCGAACAGCTCTTTTTTCTGTGCGTCTGTGGTCGCTTCGTGGATAAACCGTATCTGTTCGGCGGGAATGCCACGGGCAATCAGCTTCTCACGCATATCGTCATAAACATTGAAAGTGCCGTCATTCTTCGGGGTGGAAAGGTCGCAGAATACAAGCTGTGCAGCTTTTGTATCGGTGTAATCCTCCCAGATACGATACACATTGTCGATGCAGGCGTTGACCTTGCTATTCGGGTCATCAGGCAGCATCGGGTCAATCATTCTCTGGTCGAGAGCCAGCTTGCGTCCGTCATTCGTGATTTTGAGCATATTATCAATGTTAGGCTCTACAAGCCTTGCCCTGACTTTCTCAGCTCGCTTTGCCAGAGAAGCTACCATTTCACTTTGTATCTCGCTCGGCTTTGTCTTGATATTGTGGTAATTTACTTTCGGCACGGGGAGTTTTAACATATCGGCGGTCTGTATATCCGCCACCTCACGAAACATCAGCATCAGCTCTGGCAAATTAAAAAACTTGGCAAAGCGTGTCTTTGCTCGGTAGTTTGTACCCTCTGGGGCAAGCTCCAGAGCCGTCACGGTTTCTCCGAAGGTTGAAGCCCAGCTATCAAAATGCTGCAAGCCGTTCCGCAGTAAAGTATCGTACTGCAAATACCGTTGAACAGAATACAGCTCTACCATTGAATTGCTGATAGGCGTACCTGTTGCGAATACCGTCCCTCGGTTGCCTGTGATTTCGTCCAGATAACGGCATTTTAGAAACAGGTCGCTTGATTTTTGCGCTTCGGTTTGGGCAATGCCGCCGACATTCCGCATTTTCGTGTAGAGATACAAGTTCTTGTAAAAATGGCTCTCGTCAATAAAGAGCCTGTCAATGCCGAGCTGTTCAAAGTCGATAACTGTGTCCTTACGCTTGGTATCGTTGAGCTTGTCGAGCTTTGTCTTTATCCCTTTTCGGGTTTTCATAAGCTGCTTGACCGTGAACTGTTCGCCCTTGCTTGCTTTCACATCGTCAATCCCACGCTCAATATCGTCGAGCTGCTGTTCGAGCTGTTCCCGTTGCCGTTCAATGCTCATCGGGATTTTTTCAAACTGACTATGCCCGATAATGACCGCATCATAATCGCCTGTGGCAATGCGGGAACAGAACTTTTTGCGGTTTCCCGTTTCAAAATCCTGCTTCCGTGTCACAAGGATATTGGCGCTCGGATACAGCCGCAGATACTCGGAAGCCCACTGACCGACAAGGTGGTTGGGGACAACGAACATCGCTTTATTGCACAGTCCGAGCCGCTTGCTTTCCTGTGCGGCGGCGACCATTTCAAAGGTTTTTCCCGCACCTACCTTGTGGGCAAGGAGCGTATTGCCGCCATAGAGGATATGAGCGATAGCGTTTACTTGGTGAGGTCTTAGGGTGATTTCTGGACTGATACCGCCGAAAGTAATATGACTTCCATCGTACTCACGGGGACGGACAGAGTTAAAAGTATCATTGTAATACCTGACAAGGCGGTTTCGCCGTTCTGGGTCTTTCCATATCCAGTCCTGAAACGCCTGCTTGATGACTTCCTGCTTTGCCTGCGCCGCCGTGGTTTCCTTTGCGTTGAATACTGCCTTTCTGTTTCCGTTCTCGTCATAGACATAATCGAAAATACGGGTGTCACGGAGATTTAGAGTATCCTCAATAATGCGATAGGCGGAAGCCCTCTTTGTACCGTAGGTGCTGTCCGCCTTTACATTTCCGTAATCGGAACTCTTATTCTCAATAAACCAGTCGCCGTTAATCGGCGTGTACCGTACCTTAATGCGGCTTGCCGCAGAGCTTGACGGAGTTAAAAGCTCCATTACAAACCTCTGAATATCCTCCTGTGGTATCCAAGTTGTACCCAGACGGACGGAGATTTCAGCCGCCGACAGGTCTTGCGGTATGACCTGCCTTAATGCCTGTGCGTTGACCGCAAACTCTGGATTTTCCTTTGCTGCGGCTTCGGCGGTTATGAGTTTTGCCCTTACATTGCCAGATAAATACTCATCGGCAGTCACATACTGAGCTGGCTCGGCTGCGGGGATACGGAAGATAACGCCCTGCAAGTCCTTTATGATTTCTTCTTTCGGTTTGCCTGTGAGCTGTTCCATATAGGGCAGGTCAACACAGGCTTTTTCACCGATAGACAGGGCAAGAGCTTCGCTTGCGGTTTCAACGGAAGTGATTTCACGGTGGGGCTTTATCGTCCTTTTCGTGAACATATCCGCTTTTCTTTTGAAATTGCCCTCATCGTCAAGCACCTCCAGAGAACACAAAAGGAAGTAGCTCTCGTCCGACGCAAAAGCGAGATAGTTTCCTCGGCTGTTGATAAGTCCGTACTGCTGCGTAAAGCCGTCATACAAACGGCTTAGATTTTCCTGCTCGGTGCGTATCAAATCATCTGGGTAATCCTCGGTCTGATACTCTATGAGCTTTCTCACACAATCACGGATTTGTATCAGTCCCTTGATACGGTTTTCTGCGGTAACAGACGCTGCCGCAGGGGTCATACGGTCATTTTCTCTGAAATAAACCTTGCCGTCCACCAGCGCATACGAAAAGTTACGCACATTCGGGTCGGCGGGAATGGAAGCGTCCTGCCCGTCAGAGATTTCGTCAAGCTCACTTTCGTACTCTGGCATTTCTCCCTGAATGTTCTGGACGGCGTTATGAAGCAGCTCCGACAGAGGTATATCCTGATAGGCTTTGCAGGCGGAGTCGAAACCAAAGCGTGTGCTTTCCATTTTCATCTCGCCCAAAATCATCTCTGGGTGCTGCACAAAATAGCTGTTCATCGTAATGCCGTTCTCATCGGTATCAAGGTGTACCCAATCTGGCTCGATGTCTGCAATGCGGTCACGCTTCTGCAAAAAGAGAATGTCACTTGTAACCTCTGTGCCTGCGTTCGCTCGGAAAGTGTTGTCGGGCAGTCGGACAGCTCCGAGCAGCTCGGCTCGCTGGGCAATATATTTGCGTATTTCGGGGCTTGCCTTATCCATTGTTCCCTTAGAGGTAATGAACGCAACGACACCGCCTGCACGGACTTTATCAAGAGCCTTTGCGAAAAAGTAGTCGTGAATGAGGAACTTCTGGGCGTTGTATCGGCTGTCGTTGACCTTGAAATCTCCAAACGGCACATTGCCGATAACCACATCAAAGTGGTCGTCTGGGAGCTTTGTTTCTTCAAAGCCCTGCACGGAGATATTTGCTTTTTGATAGAGCTGCTTTGCGATTTTTCCCGTAAGAGGGTCGATTTCTACACCGTGGAGCTTTGAGCCTGCCATCGTATCGGGGAGCAGTCCGAAGAAATTGCCCGTTCCGCAGGACGGCTCTAAAATACTGCCCTCGGAAAATCCCAAACGCTCAAGAGCTTCATACATACCTTTGATTACAACAGGCGGCGTATAAAACGCTGTCAGGGTGGACTCCATTGCCGCACGGTATTCTTCTGGGGAAAGACTTGCATACAGCTCTTTGAACTCATCAGCCCACGCCGCATTGTTTTCATCAAACGCCATAGACAGACCGCCCCAACCGACATACTTTGAAAGGATTTCCTGTTCTTCGGGTGTGGCAAGTCGGTTTTCAAGCTCCAACTCGTGCAAGAGATTGATAGCCGCCATATTATTACGGAACTTTTCTTTTGCGCCGCCGACACCCAAAGTATCCTCAGTAATGCGGTAATTGTGCCGTGGCTCTGAGGGAGCAGGGACAGGAGATACAGCCTTTTCGGGTTGTTTTTCTTCCTGTGCCTTACTGAGCAGACTGCGGATATAGCCGATTTTCTCAACACGGTTTATGGGAAAGCCCACGGCATTTGCAAAGGTCATATCCCGCATTGACACATCGCCGCTTATTTCGCTGATACTTTCAATGACATAGCGGCGGTTATCAATAAGGATTTCCTTACCGATGAGGTCAGAGTTATCCTGTATATCGGGCTGTTCCTGCTGGCTTCGTTCCTCATCTTTCTGGGCGAACAGCTTGACGATATTTTCGGCACTATTCAAGGTGTCGGCATATTCCTGTGCTTCTTCCTCGGTTTCAAAGGTCTGGTAAATACCGTCCACATCGTAATATTGCCCGTCCTCTCCGTATGGTACGGTGTTATCCCGTATGATGAACGGGTCGGCAAAGGCATCGGAAGTCAGTTCTACGGTATAATGCGGAACTTCCTCTATTGACAAGAACGGTGTCATCTCGTCTATGAGCTGACGGCAGACCTGCTTTTGCTCATCATCTTCTAATTCTTCTAACCACTCTGTAAGCTGTTCCACATAGCTTTGCACAAGCTCAGGGTTACTTAAATCATTGTTGATTTTCTGAATGGCATCTTCTTTTGTTTCTCCTACTTCAAGGGCGTCCATATACTCATAAGGAGAAACATCTTCCGCAAAATCTACCAGTCGCTCCGCAAGAGTGGCTTCCTTATCTTCTGGAACTCTAAACCAATCGCTTTCCGTTGCCATAATCTCCGCATAGAGCTTTTCGTCCTCTGGGGTGAGTGTTTTATGCTGCTCCAGATATGGTACAAACACATCTCGTCCCCATTGCAGGCTTTCTATTTGTTCACGGTAATAATCCTCGCCCTGTTTCTTCCATTCGGGAATAAACGGGCAATTCGGGGACAGAGAGTATTCGTAAAAGTTTTTGATATGGGAGATAAGGTCGCCCTCGCCGTCGCCAATATCAAACCGTCCTTCATAATGGAAATCTTCGCCGCCGATAGTAGCGGTAATCTCAAAATCGGTCTTATGATACCAACCGACATTATCCTTGCTTTCACGCTCTCTATGCTGCTTTTCGTCCAGAACGCCGAGAAGATAGTTACCCAGAGCAAAGCTCAAATCGGTATATCGGTCATTAAACTGCCTGTCATAAAAGGCGGGGTGTTCCGAAAATCCGATAGAGAACTTTATGCCGTCTGGCTTTTCTTCGGACGGTGTCTGAACACTCTGCTTTTCGGTAACGACTACTTTCAAATGGTCATTAGCAGGGTTTTCCTTTAACTTTTCCTCAAAATCAGCTCGGCTGAGTTCCTTGCCGAACAATGGAAAGTCGGGATTACGCAGAGAAACAGCGTTTTCATCAAACGCCGCAATCTCATATTTGTCTGCCCCGATATATACAACATCGTCCTCGTGATAGACATAGCGGAGAGGATACAGCTCCATAAGCTCCTGTGAAAACCGCCACGCATTGCTGCGGCTGTAAACATCGGCGGTCTTTCCCTGTACCAAAGCAAGAAAATCAATGAGCTGCTGAACAGTAGCGGGGTCGCCTAAATGCTGTTCCATTTGTTCGGCGGTCACATCTGCAAGGTCGGTACGCTCCACATTTTCAAGCAGGTCTTTCTCATAATTGTCTAAATCACGGATAAAATCGGACAGCCGCAAAGCAAGGGTATCTCTCTTATCGGCAGGCGGAAGGTCACGGTTTGCGTCAATGAAACGCTGCCTTGCCATTTTCCTTTGCGTGTCGATTTCGTACTGCGGAGCTTCCTCACTTTCGAGATAATCGGCGTAATGGTCTTTTTCCTTTTCATTCAGGTAGCGGTCATTCTTTATCAGCTCACGCAGCCGTTTTTCTACCTTTGCCCAAGAAAGAACAAGGTCGGGGGTTACAGATGAGCCATACTTTTCAATCGCAATGCCTTTCCCGTCGTGCCAAGTGTGTCCCTGCGTACCGTCTGGGAAATAATGCGTACCGCCGCCTGTGCCGTACTCTTTTTTGAGAAAATCAATATTGCTTTTGCCGTCCTCATTCTTTTGAAACTGACGGTAGATACGGTATTTACCATTCTGAAATCCGCTTCCTCTTAGGAGAACAGAGTCAATATCTTCCTGAGAAATAACAAAAGCAGAGGATTTTTCGTCCTCTGCTTCAGCTAACATTTCAATCTGTTCTTCTACGGTGGGGAGATTAACTGTGACCTGCTGTTCATCAGCGACATTTAGCTGTAAATCAGCTCGTTCAGTATCGTTTCCTCCGCTTGACTGCGGATATTGTTCATCAGTCCGACCCATTGCATCGGTGCTTTTTCTTTCAGTTCCTCCGTCACGCCTTGCTCCTTGCAAAGCTGTTTTGTCAGAAGCTCCAACCTCGTAAGAGCCGTCTGTTCCACCTCGTAAAGATGTTTGTTCAGCTCGCCCGATGTCAGCAGGTTGAGGTAGGTCACTCGTTTGTGCTGCTCCAGATAATCCCTGTGCATCAAAGCGTATCTGCCAAGCTGAATTTCTGGCTCTGTCGGTAATGTTAGGTCGGGAATAAGATAATCCCCTTGTTTGGTGTATGTGATTTCGCTCATTATGATTACTCCTTTCGGCTTGTTGTCTGCCTACATCATAGCGTGTTTGAGATTGCGGCGCAAAGGTGCGATTTTGACTTTTCTCCGCAATTTGCACATCTCGGATAGTCTGAGAGATTTCCCTGAGTGCCATTTCAGAAATATCGCTTGTAGCAATACCGAGAGCGTTGATAGTGGCAGGAGTATTAAAGTTAATGATTTCCGCAAAATCCTCACGCTCAAATACCGCTTCGGTATCAACACCGCAACGGCTCATCAGCATATATGCTACGCTGTTGACCGCAAGCTGTCGGTAAATGACCTCGATATTATATTCGTCAAGTTCCTCTAACAAACTGTCCTGCGTACAGGATTTGAGCTGCGGCATATAATCCTGCAAATTGTCCTCAACTGCGTTTTTTGCCGTTTCCATCAGCACCGAAGCAAGGTCGGTGCTTTCCACATCGCCAAATCTGTCGGAAAGCCGTTCAATAACTGCCTGCTCGTATCGCTCACTCATCTGCCATATCGGAACAGGGCGGCTGCCGTAATAACCCTCGTGCGTATCGGATATATCAAAATAGTATTTCAGCGTGTTCCTGCGACCTTTTGGGTCGAACGCCGCAATGCCTTTGCTGTCTTTGTTTACCCAACGCTTAAACTGCTTGTTCCAAGTTTCAAGCTGTGCTACCGCAACAGCGTCAGGGCGTTGAGCGTAAATCAAGAGCTGTTCATCAAATCGGCATTTATAGTTACGGCAAGCGGCAGACAAAAAACTCTGCCACGCCTGCGGATTTCTAGCAACCGCCACGCCTGTGCGCCGATACAGCTCTGTAATTAGCTGATACTTCGCAGCCATTCTTTGCACACCTCCTTATCGTTCTAAATCTCGGTTTTTGTGTTTACGGTCATACTCGCCGCATCGCTCGGCAATCTCAGCGTACATTTTGTTACGCATTTCACGCTCAAAGGCTCGATATTCCTTCGCCTTTTCTGTCGGCTTGTACCATACGCTGTCCTTATCCGCTTTGTCCATCTGTTCGTATTTGTCGTCAATTTGGTCGGTATATTTTTTATAGATGGCGTGAGCAGCAGGACTTTCAATCGCATAGCGATAACGGTCAAGGCTTTTATGACTGCCACGAAGCTGTGCGTATTCATACAGCATACAGACGATTTCTCGGTCAAGTCCTGCCTGTCCCTCGGCGGCATAGATTTCCGAAAGGCTTTTACACCGCCAAGCGTGAAAAGGGGCGGTATCATTTGAACTGTGTGAGGACAGATATACACCGTCTTTCTTTACTGTAATACGATTGATAAGTTCTGTACTCATTCAGCATTACCCCCGAAAAAGGAAATGACCTTGTTTGCTTTGATACTCTTTTGCAGCTCATTGATAATGCCGATGTCGGCTATGGTGATACCCTGTATCGCAAGAATATCGTCCATTGTCATAGCGGCAATCGACTTTTCATCAGTAAAGCCTGCTTCAAAGACCTTACCAAGTACCTTGATTGCCTTTTGGTTGAGTGCCATTTTCAAAACCTCCTATCGTTCTAAATCTTTATGCTTTGGGGCTTTTGTTACCGTCTGCGGCTCTGTGGGCTTTGGCTCATAGGTCGCTCCGTTTTGTTCCATACGCTCGGCAAACTCGCAGATATGGAAAATGTTATTTCCAATCTCGGTATGATACTCGTCAATAAAACGGCAGGGGCGTTCGGTTTTTTCTCCCCACGATGATGTGATGATGATTTTGCCGCCGTCTGGGATACGAAACAGCTCTTTGTAATTTGGGTCGATAAATCGGATACCCTGTTCAGCTTTTTGGATATGCTTATCAAGCCATTCTTTCACAAAGCAATAGCAGTAAAAATTGTAATCGCCCTTAGTCGGATTGCACCGAAACAGAAAGGCGTGTTTTTCCGTATCCACACGGAAATCGTACTCGGTGCAATAGCTTCCTGCAAATGCGCTTTCGGGATAATGCTTTGCAAACGCACTCATATCATAGCGGTTGTGCAAAAGTCCCTTGTCCTCACGAAGCGAATTGATAACCTCGTCAAGCTCATTTTTGAAATCGTCTGTTTTCAAATCCCGCCTGCGGTCAAACCAAGAGGAATAGAACTCCTTGCCGCCTGCGCCGAAGTCGCCACGCAGATAACCGATACTGCCTGTCTGTCCTTCAAGCTGCATACTCTGAGCATAAGTGTATTTCTGTTCGGCAGGGGTTAAGGCTCGTATCTCCATATCAGCGTTCCTCCCGATTTTTCTGTTTGTTTTCTTTTTGCTGCGCCTTGATTTTTGCAAGAGCTTCCTTTGCCCAAGCTGGCATACATTCGGGCTTGATTTCACCCAACACATCGTACCGTTCCCATCTGGACTTTTCGCCTGTGGCAAGGCAAGTACCAAAGACAGCGTTGCCTCTGCCGCCTGTTGCGCCATTGCCGCCCTCCGCTAAAACAAGCTGAAAAGCAGGGTGCTGATATTCATACCGTTTCGGCTCTGCATTGATAACTACAACCTTGCCGACAATACTGCTGCTGCGTTTGTCTGGAATACAATGCTCTTTCGTGAACACGGTATTGTCAAAAGTGAATTTGGATAATTCGGATTTGGTTTGTTCTATCTGGGAATGTACTCGCTGAATGAAAAGCTCCATCGCTTCCAGATAATCGTCACAGCCGACGCTTTCGGTTGCCCACGGCACACCAAGCGGATTATGGCAGTCGCAGTAGCTTACAAGAAAAGGGTATTTATCGCTTTTATCCACGCCGAAAACAACCTCTTTGTCGCCAATATAAATGCTGTTCACGACCTCATAATTGCCGAGCATTCGTTTTTCTTCACGCATTTGATTGCTCCTTTCGTTTCTTTTCCTCTTTCTGTTCGTCTAAAATCCTGCGGATACAGACATCGCAGAAAATAACAGACCCGTCCTTATATCGGGGATAAGGACAGGTCGTGCAGTCATATTTTCGTTTATCGCTCACGGTCATCACGGCTTTTCTGCTTTTTATCGGGCTGGTTATAGGGCATACGGCACTCTCTCTGGTAGCGTTCATTCAGCTTTTCTCTTGCTTCAGATAACTGATTGCAGTAATATCCCCAGAAATAATCCGAGCCGTCCTTGCAGTACCAGCACACATACGGGTTGGGGGCTTTGGAGTTATGACCGATGACAAGCTCGTTGTTCCCGATAGTACAGCTCTCAATAATCTCATAACCGCCGTTTATGCGCTTTTCCTCCATTTCACACCTCATTCCTTAGCGTATTTGCGGTATGCCTTTTCGCCCTCGGCACGAAGCCGCCTTACACGGGCGTTCCCCGCAAGCTCTGGATATTTTGCTTGCAGCTTGCGGCGTGTTCTGCCCACGCTCTCAAAACTCGGCAGACCGAGATATTTATACTGTTCCATTACTTCCGCAAAGGGCATTGCTCCTGCACCTTTCAAATAGGTGTTGCACACAATCAGATAGAGGGTCATATCATCGTTTCTTGCGTCCTCGTTCTTTTGCAGAATAGCCTTTACCTTAGCTTCAATGGTTTTCAGATTTTTCATAGATTGCCTCCATATATGGAAAGAGGGCGGCTTATCAACATAAGCCGCCCTTTTCCTGTCATATCGGGTTATTTCTTCTTTCTGTTTCGGATATTAAGCCATATTGCCGCACCGACGATAAACACTACAAGCACAATGGCGATAATGGTTTTAGCGTCCATAAATCAGTCCTCCTTTTTCTTTTTCTTGAAGCCGACAAAGCCGAGAACGCCTGCACCGATAACGGAAGCAGCCGCAAGGCTTACCCACAAGCCCAGATTGAAGTCATCGCCTGTTTTTGGCGTATCCCTGAACTCGTTGTGCATTTCAACAATAGTAGTAGAGTCTGTTTTGACGGTTGCCTGTTTGTCGGCAGGAAGGATATATCCTGCGGAAGCCGAGTCGCTGACTTCGGACACGGTGTATTCACCGATACGCAAGCCCTCAATAAAGATTTCTCCATTCTTGTCTGTCTTAAAGGTCTGGTCGTAGCCGTCAGCACTTGTCACACAGAAAGAGAAGCCCTCAACTTTACCGTCAGAGGAAGTCTTTACGATTTTGAGAGAGCCTTTCTGTGCGTCATTGATAAAGCCAACGCCTGCTTTGTTTTCTACGGTATAGGTCTTGCCGTTTTCCTCGATGGAAACGCCGTACACGCCATCATCAAGCACAAAGCCGTCTGGAGCTGTTTTTTCACGGACGAAATACTTGCCGTAGCGCAGCTCGGTCATTTGATAAACGCCGCCCTCAAGCTCAGTCATTTCGCCGCACAGCTTATCGTCTTTATCAAATTCGCCGTTGCCGTTTGTATCGGCATACACCTCAAAGACCGCACCTGTGAGCTTATTGTCGGGATAATCTGCGTCAACCTTAGTCAGTTCAATATTCCCCTTGATAAAGTAGTTCACAAGCTCGATTTCCACGACCTCATCAACTTTGCCGACAGTTATGGCGATTTCTTCCTCGGAGAGTACAAAACCTGTGGGACTTTCAATTTCACGGATTACCCAAGTGCCATACGGCACTTTTTCAAAAGAAAAACTACCATTATCGGCTGATGTGGTAGTCTGGATAGCATTTTCTTTTGTAAACTCCTCTGTACCTGTCTTAAAGATACCGATAACCGCACCGCCCAGAGCGTTTCCGTCCTCATCGGATTTCAGACCGCTTACCGAGCCGTAAATGATTTCATTCTCAATAGCTTCGCCGTCATTGGCAGAAAGATGAACAATCGCCGTGTCCTGACCTGCGTACTCAAAGTGGACAGGGTATTTCTGCTCATTCAGCACATAGGCGGAATTGGTTGACAGCTCTTTTACATAGTAGCTGCCGAACGGAAGGTCGCTATTGACCGTGCCTTTGCCATTTTCGTCCAGAGAAATAATCTCAATCAAACCATCGGCGGGGATAACCGTACCGTCTGCGGCGGTAAGGTCTGTTTCTGCATACAATCCAAAGGTTACATCAAAGATTTCACCGTTATTGCCAACACCGTAGGCTTCGTCTGTTTCAAGGCTCTTTACAAGGTCAATTTCCACACGCTGCCTTTCATTGTAAAAGCTCGTTTCGGTTTCGGTAACAGCAATATTTTGACCTGCATACACAAGCTCGACAGCGTGAATTTCGTCATTCAGCACCATTCCGTAAGGAGCTGTGATTTCCTTGACCTCATATTTGCCCAGATACAGCTCTTTGGATTTTGCAGTTCCGTCCGTGCCTGTGGTAATAGTGTCAACAACCTCTCCCTTAGAAGCTCTCAGCGTTCCGTCCAGAGTATAAATATCCTCGGCGGCGGTAATCTCATAAACCGCACCTTCAAGCCCCTGTACTGTAAATACGGGCTGATACATTCCGTTATTCTCAGAAACGGAAGTGAACACTTCGCCAGATTTGGAAACGGTAATTGTGCCTTTCTGTGCCATATTGGAGCGAACTACCTCAATGACCGTAATGCCGCTTTCTTCGGCAGAGCCGTCCTGCGTTACATCAAAATAGACAGGCTCGGAGTTTAAGACATAGCCATACGGAGCCTGTACCTCCACGATGGAATATCCCTTTCCGTATTCCAAAGTCTGCGGCGTAATGAGTTCGCCGTCTGCCGTGGTATAAAAGGTGTCAATGGTCGTCACTTCGGGATAAGTGAAAGTCATCGTCACAAGCTCGCCGTTGGGGTCATAAATCTGGAAGCCTGCGCCTGCATACGGAATGGTATTGCCTGTTTCCGCATCTTTCTTTACGATTTTGATATAGCTTTCAAAATTAGCGTTATTGATGAGATAGCGGTAGGTCTGACCGTCCTGATTGATGAACACATCAAAAGGCTTCATCAATTCCAGTCCCTCCAGACCAGAAGCGGTCTGCTCTACGGTATAAATACCGTACACCAAGTCTTTTGTCTGAGCGAAGCCGTTTTCGTCACAGATGAGTATATCCCGTTCGGTTTCCTTTGCAGCGTCATAACTGCCTGCGGATTTCAAATGGACTTCAAAGGTAGCTCCCGTTTCAGGCGTTTCAATCTGGGTTTCTCCGTCATCGGTATGCTTGATGATGGCGATATTGCCCTTGATAATCTGCTCGGTCACATCGTTTGCGGTGCTGTTGCGCTCTACGGTATAAAGCTCTGGCTCTGCGCCGATATGATGAATTGTAGTATCGAGCAGATAGCCCTCGGACGGGCTGATTTCTCGGATAGTCCAGTCATCATCGCAGATATAATAGTCGGTGGTGAACTGCCCGTTCTCGTCCGTGGTGTAGGTGTCAATCAGTTCCTCGCCCTTATAGATGCCGTAAACCGCACCTGCAAGAGAAGCGTCGCCCTGCGCCGTGCCTGTTTCCGCATCGGATTTCGTCACGGTTACATTGAACTTTTTAAGAATGTTCGTAAAGCTGCGGCTTGTGACCTTTTCCCATTCAATCGGAGCTGTCTGACTTTCGGGAACGACATAGCGGACAGCCGTATCCACTTCCTCAACGGTGTAAGGCGTTTCGCCGCTGATTAGGACATTTTCAAATCTTGCCACACCGTTTTCATCGGTAACGGCATACTCATCAACAGGCAAGCCGCTAAGAGATGTGCCGTAAAGGTGGAACTTCACACCCTCCACAAGATTGTCCTCAGAGTTTTTGATAATCTCCAGACTGCCACGCTTCAAGGTGTTGTTAAAGGTTACGGTAGCAGTATGACCGCTTACAATCGTTACCCTTTGAACACTCTGTGGCTCGTATCGGTCAATGGACTGCTCTGTGACGGTGTAAACCCCCGGCATTAGCTGAACATCTACCGTACCGTCTGCGCCTGTGGTAACGGTTTTGTTGACGCCGTTTCCAGAAATGTTGAAGCTGATGCCAGATACAACGCCGTCCTCAGAAGTCTTTTTAATCTGTCCTGTGCCGTAGGTTTCTGTGTTGATTTTGAGATAGAAATATACGGGGTCGGAAGCTCCAGAAACCATTGTCTGCTTGCCGACACAGCCCCAGATGAGCATTTCGTCACAATCGAGATTGACATCTTTCTGCGCCGATACCGTTACAGGCGAGGTAATCATCTTATCGCTTGTAAAAGTATATTGGTTGCCGCTTCTTGTTACGGAAATACCGCTTGCGGAGAACTGAATATCAGACAATGTGTTGTTGGTGTCCTCCAGCGTCAGGCTGTATTTCTGTGTGTCGGGATTGTATTTCAGCGTGTAGGTGTCCGCACTGTTCTGGCTTCTCGCAGCAAAGCTCGGAATGGTATAATGCTTTGCCATCTGCGACAAAATCCAGTTGTAGCATTTCTCGGCGGGTCTGCCTTGCAGGGAATAGTAGTAGGTGTCCGCATCAATCCCGTTTGCGCTGTGCAGGTCGGTTGGGCTTGTGCGGAGCTGCTGCTGGTATTCCCAGATAATCGTCTGGGTCGCAAAAGCGTAATCATCTGCGTTTGTGCCTGCAACGGGAGAGAACTTACCCTCACGCCAGCCGTACATCAAAGCCATCATAATACCGAACTGAGCGTCAGTCGGCAGGTTTTGAAAATACGAGCTGTTCTTGCCGCTTTCAGACACATAGGAATTACCCGTGTTGAAATCAACGCCAGACTCTACGCAGTAAACCTGATGCGTCCCGCTGTTATCTGTCATCAGATATTCCCGTTTCGCATTGCCTCCGTTCGCCGTTCTTACAGAAATATCGCCGTTGCTGTCATAAACAATGAACGAATACGGGGCTTTGCTGCGGTAATACTCGCCGTCCGAGCCGACATAGTAATCGCCAAAGGAAGATGTGCAGCTTTTACCTTCCTCGCTCGTCCACGCAAAGGCGGACATCGGCAAAGCTGTTACCATCATCAGCAAGCAGAGAGCCGCCGACAGGATACGCCTGCCTTTCTTTGTAAACTTCGTTTTCATAGGCTGTTAAACCGTCCTTTCTTGATTTTGGGCATAAAAAATCCCTCTGTCTTTGAACAGAGGGAAAAGCCTGATAGCTGCTCACGCAAAGAGGAAATAAATCGAGTAGCTGCCGTTTCCTCTTGCTTCGCAATAAATATTAAAAGCTGTGATTTCATCAATTCCGTATGCGCCGAGATTTTCGACAGTATGGAATGTGATATAGCGTTCAAGGCTCTGCTTTAATGCTTCACCCTGATTGTTCTGTGATGCCGTTACAGGTTTCCACCAAGTAGAATTACTCGGAGTGAGCGAGCTGTCTAAGGCAAGCCCCATCCCAAGACCAATGCCGATGCAATCCGCTTTAACCGCTTCAATGTCAAATTCATAATCATAGGCGGTCTTAGGCTTTGCATCTTCTGGGACTGTCTGCGGCGGTATTACCACGGGCGGCTCTGTTTCCTCTGATTTCTCGGAAGGAGCAGAGCTGCTTTCTGTTACCGCAGGCTTGGTTTCATACACATTGTTTTCCTCTTGTAGCACAGGCTCGGTCTGCTTTGGAGTTTCGCTTTCAACAGGCTCACACGCCGTAGCTTCTGCATCACTTTCAAGCGCAGTATTCGTTTTCGCACTTTTGCTTTCTGTACTTTCCGAGAAAGAACTGCTTTCCGTGCTTTCTGTTTCGGCGGCGGCTTCTGTTTCAGTCACAAGCTCGTAATTATCACTTTCTTCGGGAACTGTTGAAACATCGGCACAGCCGCTTAATGTCAATATCAGCACAAATAGCATTGCAATCATTTTTTTTCGCATAGCATAGACCTCCTTTGCGGCTTCATTATACGAAAAACCTCAGAAGCTCTCAAAGGTAGAAAATCTTTCAAACAAAGAGTTTTGCATATATTCTTTTTTCGGATAGTCTTGGTAGTAGCAAAGGGGGTGAGGTGTGGAGAGGGGGAAAGCCGAAAAAGCGGCTATCCACGCAAACGGACAGACCTCGCCCTCGGTGTGCGGCTATCGTTCCTGAGCTTTGTTTCGCTGCAAGTGTCGGTTGTAAAACTCCAACGCTTTTACAACAAAATCCGCTTCCTGTCCTTTGGGAACAGATTTAGGAATGAGTTTGGTTATCCTCTCGTCACGGAAAGCAGGCTTTTCCCTTTGATTGGGTTTTTCTTCCTCCATAATGCTCTGGATAACCTCGCCTGTCAGCTTACCCTCCTGCATAAACTTCTTCATTTTGATAGCCTGTGCAAGCGACGGGGTAGCGTCGTTGTAGCTCATAGCTTCAAGCAAGGTGTATTGCTGTTCTTCGGTCAGATAAGAGATTTCAACGGCAGGACGAAAAGCAATCTGCCTTTCATCTACCATTTGCAGGATTTCGGGAACAAGCTCGGTCAGACGGATAAAACGGCGGATTTGGTCTTGACTTTCTCCGACAAGTTCTCCTAATTTTTCACGAGAAGTCTTTTTTTCGGACTTCTGTGCCATTGGCACAGAAGTTAAATCAGTCCTTTGTCCTTGCCTGTTCATCGCTTCAAGCCGCATTTTATAGGCAAAGGCTTTCTCGCTCGGCAAAATCGTTGACCTCTGCAAATTGCTTTCTACCATTACAATAATGGCTTCATCACGGGTCAGCTCTTTAACCTCGCATTTCAGCGTTTCAAGCCCCGCAAGCTCGCAAGCCTTTTTTCTTCTGTGACCGCTTACAAGCTCGTACCGTCCGTCCTCTTTGAGCCGAACGGTAGCAGGAGTCATTATGCCGTTTCGCTTAATGCTCTCGACAAGCTGCTGCATATCCTCGTCCATTAAAACCTTGAACGGGTGGTCTGGAAACTCGTCAATCTGCGATACGGGAATATCCCTGATTTTACTCAGCTTTGCTTCCGCACGGCTCTCATCTGTCTGAAACAGGTCATCGTAAGCGGTCAGCTCGATTTTGGGAGCGTTGTTTCTCGCCAAGCTCTGCCACCTCCTTTCCGAACTGCTCATAAGCTGCGGCAATCTTACCGCTTTTGTCATAGGCAAAAATACTCTTGCCCTCTGCGGTAGCTTCCACCGCACGGATAGAATGGGGTATCTCCGTATCAAAGACCTTGATTTTCTGCCCATAAGCATTTTTGACCGTTGCCGTGATTTCCTTAGAAATGTTGGTACGGGGCATTACCATTGTCATTAAGATACCGTCTATCCGCAGCTTGGGATTGATTTGCCGCTTGACCATTGACACAGAGCGAAGCAACAGCTCCAGACCTTTCGCTGAAAGATAGTGCGGCTGTGTGGGGATAATCACGCTGTCAGCCGCCGCCAGAGCATTTATCGTTATCATACCGAGTGAGGGCATACAGTCGATAAGCACATAATCGTAATTCTTCTTAACCTCATTCACATAGGTTTTCAGAACACGCTCACGGCTCATAGCATTGATAAGCCTTACCTCAAAGCCTGATAACTCAATGTTGGACGGAAGCAGGTCAACGCCCTCGCCGTGGTGTATGATACCTTGCGAAGCATCAAAGGATTTATCGTCTACGATGTTCTGCATTACGGTGGAGAGCGTTATGGGTATATCGTCAGGTCTGTTATAGCCGAGTGCCATTGTGAGATTTGCCTGCGCATCAGCATCAATGAGCAGGACTTTCTTTCCCTGCTGTACCAGACCTACGCCCAGATTGACCGCCGTGGTCGTTTTACCAACGCCGCCTTTCTGATTGGTCAGGGCAATCACTTTGCAATTTGACATTTGTGCGTCCTCCTTTCGCATAAATTTAGCCGCTTTGTCAAGGCGGCTATGTAAAAAAGAGTGAGAGAACGCAAAAAAGCCGCTTACTCTTAGGGAAATAAGAATAAGCGGCTATGTGCGATATGTCTTAGATATGTTCAATTTTCATTTTCTTGACAGGCGCATTGACAACCTTGAAAATCAGCTCGTCAACGCAGTCCGTGTATCTGCCTTCCTGTATCAGCCTGTTTTTCAGCTCTACAAGGCTATGTATTACCAACTGTCGCTCGTGGCTATCCAGATATGCGTGATAGGTTTTATCTCTCATAGACTTGTCCTCCTTACACTTTCATTATATTTATAATCTCATCTAAATTCCAATGTGCAAATGCTTGTCCGTTTATGCCACATCAGGAACAGCAACACATATATTGATAGTGCGTTTTTCGCCACGCTGAATGACCGCAGGGTGTTCCGCAAAGTCAAACTGATTGTTTATACCATACCTTATAACCTTATCTGTGGTACGGAAGGTATGTAATCGAAAGCCGTAAAAATGCGGATTTTCAGCGTTTTTAAGGATATGGAACATTTCCGTTGCTTCTGTAGGTCAAAACTCCTTTCAAATAGCACACTTCATATTATTTAATCTAAACATCTATTTTTGAACAAGTACATCATTTATACTAACGCCACTTTTAGCAAATATTTTTGTCAAATTAGTTTGGAAATAATTTGCATTATGGTTGCTTAATTTCACAATAATCAGTTTACTTTTTGCTCGTGTAACAGCAACATAATGATTGCATAAACTTGATACATCAGATAGGCGATAGTCTTCAGCAAATATTATGACTTGCTCAAATTCTAATCCTTTTGAAGAATGGAATGTAATTGCAATATGCCGATATTTTTCAGCCTCGAAAGCAACATGAAATTTCTCATCAGTTATAGTTTGATATAATTTCTTTAGATGGTCAGTTCGTGTTTCATATCCTAAATATACAGCTAAATCATCAACTGCCAAATAAAAAGCATTCTCATCAATAATAGCCTGCTCAATTTTACTTAACATTCGCTTAATGTTGGATACTATTTTACGGGTTTCATTTCCTTCAACAGGTATTTCAGAAATAACATCGTAAGCTGAATATTTTTCTAAAATAATATACTTAGCAATGGCAGAGTATAACCAGGCTGTATCCGTAGTGATTTCCGCAACAGGCGTCTGAGGTATATAAATATACTCGACTCCACTGGTAGATAACTCACTCGCACCTATTCTTGCATTATCATTACTAAATCGGAGCAATGCGGATTTCTTATTAGGGTCAATATATTTCAAAACTTCAGTTGCCCAATTAGTTGTCGTAGGTGATAGCCAAATTATATTACTCAAATCATCAGTCTGAGAGTACAAATCCTGCGTCTCATCATATAACAAATTTGAATAGTTTTGTATTTGCTTACAGGAGCGATAATTATCGCCCATAAATATTTTGTTAAAATTTTCTTTGTTCCATATGCTTACAAAAGCATCTGGATATGCTCCACGCCAGATATAGATAGATTGCTTTTCATCACCTATTACAAATGTTTCAATTTTCAATGTATCACATAGATACATAAACAATTTATGCATAGATTTATCACAATCTTGATATTCATCAATATAAATTTTAAAGAATTTTGCTTGAAGATATAATCTGCAAGCAGTAGAATTTTCCACTATTTCTTGAGCTAACTCGAATATAAAATTTTTCTTATTGTCTGTGTAGGAACAAAGCACTCCTTCATTTTTAATTTTATCAATAGCATCTTGAAAAGTTTCGACTTTTGCTTCCCGTGAATAATCTGTACTCATATCTATATCATAATCAGAGCCATACACATCCTTCATAAAGGGTTTTATGATTTCTTCTATCACGAAGCTATTATTTGTTCCTATAAAGTGTTGAGTAATATCTACAGACAATCTATCTTTAATCTCTTGTGCTGCTTTAATGGTAAAAGTAATAGCTGCAACAACCTTGTGAGTATGATTATCATTGATTTCCTTAGCAATTTTATTGACCATTGTGTGCGTTTTACCTGTCCCTGCACTTGCTCGAACAATTAAATTACCAGGGGTATTGATAATTTTTTCTTGAACGGGAGATAATGTCATTCAGCAACCTCCTTCAAACACGCAAAGTTATAATGGTTATATATTGTTCTGCAATCTGCGTCAGTAAGTTTTTCAATTAATTCTACCATATGGTAATGTTTTGAATCCTGCAAATAATCAACAGGTGAGGCTTCTCCTAATAAAGTCGATAGCCTATCATGCATTACTTCATCTAAATCGTTTTCTAAATCCACTTTGGATAAGAAAATACTATATTCACTGCGTATTTTATCAAGAGTTTTTATATTTGCGTTATATAATGCCCGTTTTGCCGATACAGACTTTTCTTGGATTTGCTCTGTAGGTAGCAATTCCTTTCCAATATAATTATTACAGCGTGAAAAACCTAATACACTGTATGTACCTTTGCCCTTTACAGCTCTCAAATCATTGTCAGTTTTAATAACATTAAATATTTCAAGTTTATTTAATATAGAAAAATACATACTAAATCCCACACCATCAACAGGCAAGATATAAATCCCATCCACTTCATAAAACGGGTGTACTACTGACAGAACTTTACTGAACAGCATATGCTCAGATGGACCTTCTACCAAGAGAACTTTGTTGGCGAAAATCGCTTCAGATAAACAGCGATTAAGCAGTTTTCTTGCTTTTTCATAATTCTCTGGAACTTTGTAGAAAGTGCTAATGCCATTGATTTTTCTGTCACTGTATATCCGAACTAAATTCACATCATCCATTTCATAAAGGATAAATGGAGAATGCGTTGTAACAAACAGATATGTGTATTTATTGTTTGTAAAAAGAATTTGTGACAACGCAATCTGCATAGATTTGTGCAAATGATTTTCTGGCTCTTCAATTAAAAAGAGTGTTATTTTTTTCTCCGCGTTTTCATCTGCCAAAATATCAAAAATCGAGTAGGCTAACAGCTTTTTCCGACCTTCCCCAGCGGTTGGATATAAGTTTTCATCATCGTCTTGCTTGATATACGGGATAATATTTGAATATAGACCTTTAACAGCAATCTCAGATTTGATTGATACCGAGATTCCTTCATCACGGAACTTTTGATATTCTGGCGTAAGTTTTTCTTCAAATTCCTTAATCCCCGATAAGGAAGATATATGGGTATTTAACTCATCAACAGCTTTTTGAATATTCGTCAAAACTACCTTATCATCATCATTTTCATTTTTTATTAGTTGACTTACATTCTTTTTGAATAACGAATACAAATCCACATATGAATCGATATAAATTACATTGAATACATAGTCAATTTCGTAAAGATACCCTCGTTGCTTCATTTCCTGAAGATTGTCTAAATCTCCGCCCCAATATAGTATTGGCAACGCAAGCAACTCGCTTTTATTGTATTCGGCAAGTAATTTTATATAGACATTATTATGTTTGCTTTGTAAAGCCCCTTTGAGTTGAGCACGAAGTTTTTGACAGTCGCTATTAGCAGTGTCGCTTATGTCTAAGGTCACAATAATCTCAATTGGCTTTTCAATCTGCTTGTTATGAAAGTCAGAGTCTGCAAAATTTAGCCTCCGTATATCTTTATCAAACACATAACGCAGTGCATATAAAAAATTTGTTTTTCCAACATCGTTTAGCCCAAAGAAAATATTCTTGTTTGATAAATTCAACTCAATATCTTCAAAGTTTCTAAAATTCTTTATTGTAATAGATTCAAACTTCATAATGACCTCCATCCACTAATTGTAGTCCACTGTTTTTGCCATTCATCCTCATTCACAATCGCATCAAACACAGGCTCAAGGAAAGTCTGAATTGCCTGAATGACTACCGAAAATGCAAGCGTATCGTCTTTTATTGTTTTCAAAAAGTTTTTCCACCGCTTTTGCATATCCTCGTCTTCGGCAAGTGAAACAAGCCGCTTAAAGCTATCTTTATCGTAGGGAGTGCCACGACGCTTCAATGTTTTAAAGATAGCAGATTGCAGTTTTGCTCCCTCAAAATCGAATGTCCTCGAAAGATAATAAATGTCATAAAAATCTTTCATTCTGCTTGTCAGTTCAAACCGTTGCAGTATGGCATCAAACTTTTCGGCTATGGTGCTTTCAAGGGAATAGGTTTTGATGATAGGAGCCTCAAAGTCTGGAAGTTGCGTATTGATTTTTCGGTGTTCTGGCGTTGGTACAACAACATCGCCTACGCCTATGTCAATATTAAATGGTACACGAACATTTTTGATTTGTGCGATAATCTGTGTGCTGATACCGTGGTACTTCCTCTGCGGGGAAATTTCCTCAAAGCACTGTGCCGTCATCGTGATGTAGTCATTGCCTGTAGGTGTATCTATAATTTTGCAAATTAAATCCTTAACTGTATCTAATGAGTTTTCATACCCAACCAGTAGAAAGTCAACATCAATCGTCGCTCGGCTTTCAAAGTTTGTCAAAGTATAGATGAACAAACCGCCTTTCAATATCAGAAAATCATCATAGCCAGACTTGGACAGCTTGCGCAGAAATTCTTCCTGTACAAAAAGCTGTAGGCACTGCTGATAGGTGATACCAGAAGCCTTTGCCTTATTTTTCAGCTTTGCCAGAACAGAAGCTGCTATATCCGCCATTACAACCACACTCCTATCAAATCGTTTACTTTCTTTTGCACTCTCAATGCTTTTGCATATTCCATAAGGTTAGGGATATTTTTTTGAGGGTCTTTTACATAGTTCTGAATTGCCTTATTGAAAATTTCCTTATCTATTTTACTCATATTTCGTAGGACATCGCAAACAGTACGGTCACGGTCATATATACGAACTTTTGTAAACTCGATAATACCGTCCGTCTCGCCAAGAGAGAGCAACGCTGGCTCTACTCGGTATGCCTTGACAAAAGGATAATCAATATTCGTTCGCTGTCGGGAAGTATTTTTATCAACAGTAATATTCCATTCCGCAGGGTTTCTGTCGCTGTACTTATAATAAAACAGAGCCGTTTCCATACAAAATACTGCATCGGGAAAAAGGCTGTTGATTATAGCAACCTCACTTGTACCGTAATCTTCAATCCAATGATAATAACCTCGCTTGACCTTTTCAATCAAACCTTCGTCCAACATTCGCTGAATATCTCTATAGTACAGCTTTTCCTTATTCAGTTGGGCTGTTGTCATCGTAAAATTATAATTCAAGAAGATTTTACCGAGAAATGTTTTATCTTGTTCACTAAGCATAGGCGCACCTCTACATTAAATCAATTGTATTTTTTCCTTCGGTGGTGTGTTTTAATACATTATACCCGATTTTAAGTGTTGAATCAAGTGCGGTAAAACATATCGAAATATTTTTTCGGTTGTGTGGTTTAGTGTAAAAATCAGACCCGCTTGTCCATAAAAAAGGCAAACGGGTCTGGTATTAATTTAGACAGCAATTTGAAATTTTGTAGAAGCAATGGCATACAGATTTATTGTTCGTTTTGTCCTGCCAACCTCGATAGAATAAGGCTTTTCAGCACTTTCCGCATTATCAGTTTCATCGTATTTTTTGATTTTCTCAAAGGTCGAAAAGCTATGTACCTTAAAACCAAAAACCTCACGCTTGTCCTCATATTTAATAGATTGGAACATTTCCGTTGCTTCTGTAGGGACAGAGGAACTGGGACACCTGGAGATGATCGGCACCATTGTCCATCAGCTCACCCGAAATCTCACCCAGGAGCAGCTGCGAGAAGGCGGCTTTGCCCCCTACTTCATCGACCACACTGCCAGCGTCTATCCTACGGCCGCCTCCGGTTCCCCCTGGAATGCCGCCGGGATTGGGGTGAAGGGCGATATCATCGCAGACCTCACCGAGGACCTGGCCGCGGAGCAGAAGGCCCGTGTGACCTATGACAACATCCTGCGTATGTCGGATGACCCCGACGTCAACGATGTCATCCGTTTTCTGCGGGAGCGGGAAATCGTCCACTTCCAGCGCTTTGGCGAGGCCATTTACCGGGCCAAGGAGCGGATGGACCAGAAAAATGTCTATCTCACCAACCCCGCCTTCGATCAAAAGAGATCATAAGCGTAAACTTGGGCCCGTTGCCGCATCTGGCAACGGGCCCAATGATGTTTTTTTGTTTACTTTTCGGGGACGATCTCAATCCAGTACCCATCGGGGTCGGTGATAAAGTAGATGCCCATGTCGGGGTTCTCGTAGCAGATGCATCCCATCTCCTGGTGCCGGGCGTGGAGCCCCTCGTAGTCATCGGTGACAAAGGCCAGGTGGAACTCGCACTCGCCCAGGTTGTAGGCCTCCGTGCGGTCCCGCAGCCAAGTCAGCTCCAGCTGAAACGGAGTCTTGCCGTCTCCCAGATATACCAGTTTAAAAGAACCATCTTCCGGGACGTATTCCCGCACGACCTCCAAGTCCAGGGCGTTTTTGTAGAAGGTCAGGCTCTTGTCCAGGTCCAAAACGTTAAAGTTAAAATGCTGAAAATGAATCATAAGGGGTCACTCCTCCAGGTAAAATAGACAAGCCATATTATACCGTCTCCTGTGTCGCCTTGCAATATGGTTGACGGGAGAGGTGATACCCCTTACAATGAAATGGATGATCCGAAGCTCCAGGAGGAATTGCAATGAATTTGACGTTTTTGGCCCAGACTCCTCTCTTTCGAGGGATAGCCCCTCAGGATATCACCGCCATGCTGGGGTGTCTCCACGGCAGGGAGCAGTCCTTTTCCAAGGGACAGCTGATCTATGGAGCTGGAGAATGTGTCACCGCCATGGGGATGGTGTTAGAGGGCAGCGTCTGCATTCAGCGGGATGACTTCTGGGGCAATACCAGCGTGTTGGACTCGGTGCAGCCGGGGCAAATGTTTGCAGAGACCTACTCCTGCATCCCGGATGAGCCGCTGATGGTCAGTGTGGTGGCGGAAAAGTCGTGTACCGTTCTCTTCCTGGAGACGCCCCACATGCTCCAGGTGTGCAGCAATGGGTGTGGATTCCACCAGAGACTGGTGCAGAACCTACTGTCCATATCAGCCCAGAAGAATTTGGCTCTCTCTCGGAAAATTGCCTTTACCACCGCCAAGACCATCCGGGGTCGACTGCTGACCTATCTCTCTGCCCAGGCAGCAGAGCACAAGAGCCCTTCTTTCGCAATTCCCTTCAATCGTCAGCAGCTGGCAGACTATCTCAATGTGGAGCGTAGTGCCCTGTCCAACGAGTTGAGCAAAATGCAGCGGGATGGCCTGTTGACCGTGGAGGGCAGACAGTTTGTGCTGAAGGTACAGGAGGAAAACCTCCTATAAGACTGGAAATGAAAAACCCATTGCCAGGTGGAATCTTTTCGTATACAATAGAGGGCTGTCAATTGATGCACAAATGAAGGAGGACGCACCATGCGTGACTTTTTGCCAATTTCCAAAGCGGATATGGAGCGGCGAGGCTGGGAACAGTGTGACTTTGTCTACGTCATTGGGGATGCCTATGTGGACCATCCCTCCTTTGGCCATGCCATCATCAGCCGTGTGCTGGAAGCGGCAGGATATAAGGTGGGATTCATCTCCCAGCCTGATTGGAAGAACCCACAGTCCATCACAGCCCTGGGTCGGCCCCGTCTGGGCTTTTTGGTCACTGGCGGCAATATGGACTCCATGGTCAACCACTACAGCGTGTCCAAAAAGCACCGCAAGATGGATGCCTTTACACCCGGTGGGGTGATTGGGAAGCGGCCGGACTATGCCACGGTGGTGTACTGCAATCTCATCCGCCGGGTGTACAAGGATATCCCCATCCTCATCGGCGGCATTGAGGCCAGCTTGCGCCGCATGGCCCACTACGACTACTGGTCGGACAAGCTGAAACGCTCCATTCTGCTGGACAGCCAGGCGGACCTGCTCATGTACGGCATGGGCGAGCGGTCTGTGGTGGAGGTGGCGGACGCTCTGGACGGCGGCCTGAAACCCCAGGACATCACCTTTGTCAATGGTACGGTGTACCGTGCCACTCAGGTGGACCTGATGGTACCCTATGTGACTCTCCCCTCCTATCAGGAGCTGTGTGAGGACAAGCGCAAGTATGCCCAGAGCTTCTATACCCAATATTGCAACACGGACCCCTTTTCAGGAAAAACACTGGTGGAGCCCTATGGCCCCCGGGAATATGTCATCCAGAACCCCGCTCAGAAGCCGCTGAGTCAGGCGGAGATGGACCGGGTGTACGGTCTGCCCTATATGCGTACCTATCACCCTTCCTATGAGGCCGCTGGTGGTGTGCCCGCCATTGAGGAGGTACGGTTCAGCCTGGTATCCTGCCGTGGCTGCTTTGGTGGGTGTAGCTTCTGTGCCCTCACCTTCCACCAGGGGCGTATCATCCAGACCCGGAGCCATGAGTCCATTCTGGCAGAGGCCCAACAGATGGTGTGGGAGCCGGACTTCAAGGGATACATTCACGACGTGGGCGGCCCAACCGCCAACTTCCGTCAGCCTGCGTGTAAAAAGCAGCTGACCAAGGGTGTGTGCCCCACCCAGCAGTGCCTCTTCCCTAAGCCCTGTAAAAACATGATTGCGGACCACAGCGACTATCTGGCTCTGCTTCGCAAACTCCGAGCCATCCCCGGGGTAAAAAAGGTGTTCATCCGTTCCGGTATTCGCTTTGACTATCTGTTGGCCGATCAGAATGACACGTTCTTTAAAGAACTGGTGAAGTATCATGTGTCCGGCCAGTTGAAGGTGGCTCCCGAGCACATCGCCGACCCGGTGCTGGAGAAGATGGGCAAGCCGCCCCGGGCTGTCTACGACAAGTTCCTGGCCAAGTACAAGCGGCTCAACGAGCAGTGTGGTCTGAAACAGTACGTGGTGCCCTATCTCATGTCCTCCCACCCAGGCTCTACGCTGAAAGAGGCAGTGGCTCTGGCGGAGTATCTGCGGGACTTGGGCTATATGCCCGAGCAGGTTCAGGACTTCTACCCCACCCCCTCTACCCTGTCCACCGCTATGTACTACACGGGACTGGACCCCCGCACCATGAAGCCGGTGTATGTGCCCACTAATCCCCATGAAAAGGCCATGCAACGGGCGCTCATCCAGTACCGCAACCCCAAAAACTATATGCTGGTCCACGAGGCCCTGGTGAAGGCAGGACGGGAAGATCTGATCGGTTACGACAAGCACTGCCTCATCCGTCCCAAGGGTGGTCAGTGGTCCGGGAAGAAACCTGGAGCCTCCAGCCAGCGCCCCAACGCATCCAAGGGCGGAAAGCCAAAGGCCAAGGGGGACACTTCCCGCACCACTGCGCCGAAAGAGCACAAGAAGAAAAAGGCCGGATGGGCAGTGGCCAAGCCCAGCAATTCCCGCAAAAAGCGGACCGGAAGAAAATAATCAGGTGAAACCATGAGTATTTCTCAATATTTCCCCATTTGGGACCAACTGACCCCAGCCCAGCAGGAACTGCTCGCTGCCTCTGCCTCCAAAGCCCAGGCCACCAAGGGGACCGTGCTCCACAACGGTTCGGCGGACTGCCTGGGGCTGCTGTTGGTGTGCAGCGGACAGCTGCGGGCGTACATTCTCTCGGACGAGGGGCGGGAGATCACCTTGTACCGCCTCTTTGAGCGGGATATGTGCCTGTTTTCTGCCTCGTGTATGCTGCAAAGCATCCAGTTTGACATTCAGATTGAGGTGGAGAAGGATGCGGAATTCTGGATTATCCCACCGGACGTGTACAAATCCCTCATGGAGCAGTCCTCTGCCGTGGCCAACTACACCAATGAGGTGATGAGTGCTCGGTTCTCTGAGGTCATGTGGCTGATGGAACAGGTGATGTGGAAGAGCTTTGACAAGCGTTTGGCCGACTTTCTCCTCCAGGAGAGTGTGCTGGACGGCACGGACCAGCTGGTCCTCACCCACGAGAAAATTGCAAACCACATGGGGACAGCTCGGGAAGTGGTCACACGAATGCTTCGGTACTTCCAGTCCGAGGGTCTGGTCTCCCTCTCCCGAGGCGTGGTGAAGATCGAGAATGAAGCTGCATTGCGACAATTAAGTGAGCGATAAAAAAGCTGCTGCGATTTCCTCGCAGCAGCTTTCCTCTACTTATTTTTCTTTGTATTTTGCCTGGCAGATCAGCTGGGTCATGGTGCCCATGGGGCAGTAGACACACCAAGAGCGGGGCTTGAAGAGCACCATGGTCACAAGACCCAGCAGCGTGGAGGTGAGCATGACGCTGTAGAATCCAAAGGCAAACTGAGCCACACCGGGAGAGAACAGAGTGCCGTGGTAGGCCCAGTGCCAAGGCAGCCGGAAGGTCCATAGCAAGGTCACCACCTGGGAGAGATCCTGGGCACCTGCAAACACCAGATACGTATTCCACAGCATGAGAAAGAACATGGCAAAGAAGAACACCAGAAAGCCGTAACGGAATCCCCGACTCTTCATCCACTTGGGCATGTCTTTCCGCCGGGATAGACCAAACCGGCCTCCCAGCAGGCCCAGAAGCTGACCTCGCCCACAGTAGCGGTTGCAGTAGCTCTTCTGCCCGGTGGCAACGGCCAAAATCAGAGGAATGAAAAAGCACAGCAGGCCCAGCCAGGCAAAAAGAATGTTGAAAAAACCTAGGACTAGGTAGAGGGCTGTGGCAATCCACAGATAGTCGTACCAGCGCTTTCCATTCATGCTCCCACCTCCTGAATGGTGATGATAGAGGCCGGGCACTCTTTGGCGCACTTCCCGCACCCCACGCAGCGGGCCGGGTCTACCTTGGCATACAATCCATGAAATACCTCAACAGCTGACAAGGGACAAACTTTGACACAACAGCCGCAGGCCACACACAGGGCTTGGTCCACCACGGCGTTTCGTTTGACAACACGCATCTGTCTTCCTCCCACGATTTGATACGTGTATCATACTATGTTGAGTGCTTTCGTTCTGTGACCAGATCACATAGCGGTAGAAAAGACCCGCTTTGCAATGTCTACGGAGTCTTTGGCGTCTTTGGCATAGAAATCAGCGCCGATTTGAGCGGCATATTCCGGGGTAAGCACGGCTCCACCCACCATCACCTTGCAGGTCAATCCGGCCTGACGGAGTTGGGCGATGGTCTCTTCCATGTTCTTGACGGTGGTGGTCATTAGGGCGGACAGTCCCACCAGCGGGGCTTGGTGGCGCTGGGCGGCCTCCACTACCTTCTGGGGGTCTACATCCCGGCCCAGGTCCACCACGGTGTAACCGTAGTTCTCCAGCAGTACCTTGACGATGTTTTTGCCGATGTCGTGGATATCCCCCTTCACCGTGGCGATCACGATGGTGCCCCGGTCCACTTGCTCCTGGTTTCCCGTGGTCATGTGCTGGCGGATGACGTCAAAGGCGGCTTGAGCGGCTCCGGCAGACTGGATGAGCTGAGGCAGAAACACCCGGTTTTGTTCGAAGTCGGCCCCTACCTTGTCCAGAGCGGGAATGAGCATCTCATTGACAATGTCCATGGGCTCCCGCTGCTCCAACAGACTGTGGGTGGCAGCGGCGGCTTCTGCTTTTAGCCCAGCCACTACGGCTTCTTCCAGCGTTCGAGTGCCGGAGGTACTGGTGGGAGAAGCGGAAGTCCCGGCTGTGGTGGTGATGGAGGTGGATACGGTGGCGTTGCCGTAGGCGGCGATGAAATCGGCGGCGTTCTCATCCACTGTGGTCAGCAGATGGTAACAGCGCACGGCTGCCATCATGGCGTCCACGTTGGGGTTGAGGATGGGCAAGTCCAGACCCGCCGCCATGGCCATGGTGAGAAAGTTCTGGTTGACCAGTCCCCGGGCGGGGAGGCCGAATGAGATGTTGGACACCCCCAGCACCGTTTTCAGGCCCAACTCCTCCTTCACCTGCCGGAGGGCCTGGAGGGTCTGCACGGCCCCGGTGGGCTCGGCGGACACTGTGAGGGTGAGACAGTCAATATATACGTCCTGCTTGGGAATGCCGTAGGACATGGCTCGGTCCAGAATGTGGCGGGCGATGTCCACCCGTTTCTGGGCGGTCTGGGGAATTCCCTCTTCGTCCAGGGTGAGGCCCACCACAGCGGCGCCGTATTGTTTCACCAGGGGGAGAATTGTGTCGCTGGTAGCATCTTCCCCGTTCACTGAGTTGACGATGGCCTTGCCGCAGTACACCCGCAGGGCCCGCTCCAGCACGGCGGGGTCGGTGGAGTCCAGCTGCAAGGGGGCATCTGTCACCCCTTGAATGGCCTTCACCGCTGCCACCATCATCTCAGCCTCATCAATATCGGGCAAACCCACGTTGACATCCAGAATGTCTGCCCCTGCATCCACCTGAGCCAGGGCCTGACCCAGCATATAGTCCACATCTCCCCGGCGCAGGGCTTCCTTCATCAGCTTTTTGCCCGTGGGATTGATGCGCTCACCGATGACGCGCACTCGGTCAATGGGCACCACTTTGGTGGCGCTGCACACCGCCGGAGGCACGTGGCGGGGCACCTGGCGCACCTGGGTTTGGCTGAGCGCCTCCCGCAGCAGCCGGATATACTCCGGTGTGGTGCCGCAGCAGCCGCCAAATACCTGTACCCCCATCTGGGCCAGGGAGGCCAGACTCTGGGCAAACTCCTCCGGAGTGATGTCGTAGCCAGAGCCATCCGGGTGGGGCAGGCCTGCATTGGGCTTGAGCACGATGGGAAGATTGGTCCAGGTGATCAGTTCTTCCACCAGGGGAGGCATCTCCCGGGGGCCCAGGGAACAGTTGATACCGATGGCATTTGCCCCCATTCCCTCCAGGGTCAGAGCGGCGCAGGTGGGGCTGCAACCCAAGAAGGTGCGCCCGGTGGACTCATAGGTCATGGTCACCATGACGGGCAAGGAACTATTCTCTTTCACGGCCAGCAGAGCGGCTCGGGCCTCCTGTAGATCAGTCATGGTCTCGATGACGGCTAGGTCAGCCCCAGCGGCCACACCGGCCCGTACCACTTGGGCGAAAATATCCACCGCCTCTTCGAATTCCAGAGTGCCAGTGGGCTGGAGCAGCTGGCCAATGGGGCCGATATCCAACGCCACCAGTCCCCTGCCCTGGGCGGCTTGCTTGGCCAGAGAGACGGCGGCTTGTACGACTTCTTCCACAGTGACCCCGCAATGGGTCAGTTTTTCTCGGTTGGCCCCAAAGGTGTTGGCGTAGACAATCTGACTGCCTGCGTCCAGATAGGCTGTGTGAATGTCCAGCAACCACTGGGGGTGTTCCAGGGAAACCAACTCAGGGGTTGCGCCTGTGGGCAGCCCTTTGGCCTGGAGCATGGTGCCCATGGCGCCGTCCAGCAAGATGGGTTGACCGGAGGTGAGTAACTTATTTAGATCCACAGTGACCGCCTGCCTTTCGATATTGACAATGCTCCCCGGCAGGACAGCTCAGACAGCTTCGCTTGGCGTCTGTCACAGGTGTGTGAGACACACCGATGAGAGCAGTGACCGATTTTCGGGGGGTTAAAATGTGGGTGGCGCTGGCGCACAGTCCGATTTTTCGGGGGGCGTCCAGCAGGGCCAGCAGCGGGCCCTGGAGAGACAGAGGCAAATCCCCGTACCCGGGGCTATACCGGAAGGGGAAATAGCATCCTGGATACTCTCCGTGAAGGAACGTCTCGATTTCATCGCAGACCTGTTCCACCGCAGCAGTGGCGCAGCAATCCAAAGCTAGGGCCTGGAGCATGTCCCGGCTCTCCGCCTGCCGGATGAGACTGTCCACCTGTGGGGACAGGGTGGCGCAGAACACTGCCACCTGATGGCAGCCGCTGAGGTGAGTGCGGAGGTCCTGCCCAGGTAGAAGAAGCCCGGTGGACAGGCGCACCCCCTCCTCCTCCAGAGAGATGGAGAAGGTGCGATAGGTCCACCGGGGACGAGCCGTTTTTACAAGTGCCTGGGCGCAGGTCGTTACCGTCTCCACCAGCGCTTGGTCCGCCTGGTGGGCGGGACAGCCCATATACCGCAGAACCTCAGAGATGTCCAGGGACGAAAGCTGTACTTCCATCATACGCTGCGGATGGCGGTGATGCTGTCACTGATCTGACGGGCCACCTGAGGATTGTTCATGGTGTACAGGTGAATCCCGTCCACACCGGCGGCGATCAGGTCAGAGATCTGGTCAATGGCATAGGCGATACCTGCCTCCCGCATGGCCTGGGGGTGATCACCGTAGCGGGCCAGAATACGGGTCAGCTTCCGAGGCAGAGAGGCGCCGCACATGGACACCATACGCTGAATGGAGGCCTTGCTCAGCACAGGCATGATACCCGCCTCAATGGGCACTTCAATCCCCGCCAGACGGCACCGTTCCCAGAAACGGAGAAAATCGTCGTTGTCAAAAAACAATTGGCTAACCAGGTGAGTCACACCGGCATCCACCTTTTGCTTGAGATAGCGGATGTCAGAGACCACGTCGGGGCTCTCCGGGTGTCCCTCTGGATAGCATGCCCCGGAAATACCAAAATCCCCGTGCTGCCGAATCCAGGACACCAGGTCATCGGCGTGGAGAAAGTCCGTGTGAGAGACTGCGTTGGGGTTGTGGTCTCCTCGCAGCGCCAGAATATTCTCCACGCCTCCAGCCTTGAGGGTGTTCATCACCTCTAGAGCACTCTCCTTGGTGCAGCCCACACAGGTCAAATGGGCCATAGCGGTAATGTGGTACTCATTTTCAATCATGCAGGCAATCTCTTGGGTGGAGTGGTTGACGTTACCGCCACCCCCTGCGCCGTAGGTCACACTGATGAAATCAGGGCGAATGTCCTTCAATCCATCTAACGTGCGATAGATGCTGTCAATGGGGGAATCCCGCTTGGGCGGGAAGATCTCACAGGAGAATACAGGGCGGCCTTGGCCGAACAATTCTGCAATTTTCATGGGGTACCTCACTCGTTTGCTTTTTTTCGCTAAATAGCTGTATCTTTTGTGAGTATACAGGAAAATAAGGCAAAATGCAAGATGTCTTGGGAAGCGAAGGGAAAATGTTAACAAAGTATGAAATATTGATTTCCTCACAAAAATTCGACCATTTATGAAAAAGGATATCTGAAACGAGAAAACAGGAAAAATTGTCGTGGTATGGAAGGAGTTTCTAGATAAATGTGGTACAAATCAAATCAGAACGGTTAAATCGAATTAGAAAAAACCGGAAAATGCAAGACGGGAAAAATGATCTTGCAAGAAAAGAGTGGTTGACAAGTCGCCGTCAAGTTTGATACTCTACGTGTAGTATGTTAAATTTCAAACTATGTCACGGAAAAGAGGTTGCGGTACATGAACGTGTTGTTGGAAGAGTTTGTGCTCCCTCCCGACCTGGAAAAGATACTGGACAACAGCCCTAGTATCATCATTCCCAAGACGGAGGAGATGCTGTACGGCCTGATTTTTGGCAATAACGGAACCAATACCAATCAGGTGGATGTCTGCTACCGGGTCAATGGTGAGCTAGTGAAGGAGGCAGTGGTCTCCCGCTGCAAGAACGGTGCTGCCGTCAACTTCACCGAGGACTATATGCGCCGTCGTGATCCGGACTGTATGCGCATTGGCGATGATCTCCCCACGGATAAGCCCCGCTTTAAGGATGTGTACGGCTACGACTTCGAGAAGTTGAAGATCGAGACCTATAAGTGGCTGGCCCGTCAGGAGTTGATTCTGGTGCCCTTTATGGCGGGCGGCAAGGAGTATGGCTATGAGGCTCTGCTGGTGTGTCCCCGCAATGCGGCCTTCTTTGCCTTTGCTCTGTCTCAGCTCCAGTCCTTTGTCAGTGGCAAGGACATCCACAACTTTAAGCCCCGCGCCATTGTCTATGTCGCTCCCCCCTTCCGCCACACCCACTTCAACGGCAGACAGGTGTGCGTGCACAATCGTCTGGAGGATCGCCACGAGGTGTTCTCTTATAACCTCTATCCCGGCCCCTCCGCCAAGAAGGGTATTTACAGCGTGCTGCTGGATATCGGCGAACAGGAGGGCTGGGTGACTGCCCATGCCTCCGCCGCCCGTATTGTCACTCCCTATGAGAATGAGATGGTGATGATGCACGAGGGCGCCTCTGGCGGCGGCAAGAGCGAGCTGCTTCAGGATGTGCACCGTGTGTCCGATGGCCGTGTGCTGCTGGGCACCAACCTGGAGAACGGCGAGCGGGATTACCTGCACATGAGCGATACCTGTACCATTCACCCGGTCACCGATGATATGGCCATCTGCCACCCCTCCTTCCAGACGGAGAGCGGCAAGCTGGCTCTGTACGACGGTGAGGACGGCTGGTTCCTCCGTGTGGACGGCATCACCGAGTATGGCAGCGATCCCATGTACGAGCGCATCACCATTGAGAGCGAGAAGCCTCTGATGTTCTTCAACATCGACGGTGTTCCCGGTGCTACCTGCTTGGTTTGGGACCACACCATGGACTCCAACGGCAAGCCCTGCCCCAACCCCCGTGTGATTATTCCCCGCACCATGGTGGACAACATCGAGATGTCCCCTGTGGAGGTGGATGTGCGCAGCTTCGGCGTGCGTATGCCCCCCTCCAGCGCCGCTCACCCGGACTACGGTATCATGGGTCTGATGCACATCATCCCCCCTGCTCTGGCTTGGCTGTGGCGTCTGGTGGCCCCCCGTGGCTTTAAGAACCCCAGCATCAGCGGAAACTCTCCCCTGGCCAGTGAGGGCGTGGGCTCCTATTGGCCCTTTGCCACTGGCCGTAAGGTGGTGCAGGCTAACCTGCTGCTGGAGCAGATTCTGAACTCCCCCAATACCAAGTATGTCCTGATTCCCAACCAGCACATCGGTGTGTATCGCATCGGCTTTGCTGCGGAGTGGATTGCCAGAGAGTATCTGGCCCGCCGCGGCGGCGTGAATATGAAAATGGACCGTCTCACCCCCGCCCCCTGCTCCCTGCTGGGCTACTGCATGAAGGAGATGAAGGTGGACGGCCAGGAGATCCGCACCACCTTCCTGCACCCTGAGACCCAGGAGCAGATGGGAATGGAGGGCTACCAGAAGGGTGCCCAGATTCTCTACGACTTCTTCGCCAAAGAGCTGGAGGCCTTTGACGTGGAAGAGCTCCACCCCGTGGGCAAGGAAATCCTGGAGTGCTTCAAGAAGCACGGCACCATCGAAGACTACTGCGCAATTACTCCCCTCGGCCTGAAATGAGAACCAGCACCCTCAGCTTTCCGGCAACAGAAAGCTGAGGGTGTTATTTTGCGCCCACTTGAAAAGAATACCACTTGTGCTCCGCGCAATTTTTGTTTATGATATATAAAAGCATTCTACCGATGACAGGAGGCGGTCATGATGACTTTGGAAATCTGTGTCGACAGCGTGGAATCGGCCCGTGCTGCAGCGGCGGGTGGCGCCACCCGACTGGAGCTGTGCGGCAATTTGATCATTGGCGGGACCAGTCCCAGCCCCTATCTCATTGAGGCAGTACAGAAGTTGGATGTGCCGGTGCGTGTGTTGCTTCGCCCTCGCTTCGGCGATTTCCTGTACACCCCCTCCGAACAGGAGATCCTGTACAAAGAGGTGGAGTTGTGCCGCTCTCTTGGTGTAGACGGCGTGGTGATTGGTGCGCTGTGCCCGGATGGGACCTTGGATGTCCCCTTCCTCTCTTCCCTGGTTGAGGCCGCCGGACCTCTGGGGAAAACGCTGCACCGGGCGTTCGATGTGTGCGCCGATGCCCAGCAGGGCCTGGAGGCGGCGATCACTCTGGGCTTTGACACCATCCTGACCTCCGGCCAGGCGGCCACAGCCCTGGAGGGAGTGGAGACTTTGGCCCAGCTGCAACAGCAGGCGGACGGGCGGATTACCCTGTTGGCAGGCAGCGGCGTGAGCCCGGAGAACATTCCTGTCATCCGGGAGCGCACAGGAATTTCTGCGTTCCACATGTCGGGAAAACGCACGGTGGAGGGCGGTATGCAGTTCCGTCGGGAGGGAGTTCCCATGGGATTGCCCTTTGCCAGTGAATATGAGCGATTTTACACAGATGAGGGCTTAGTACGCAGCGCTTATGCAGCACTAACCCAAAAATGACCTAAAATGCAAAGGTAAATATCAACAAAAATTTCAGTGAAATTTTGTGAATGAGTCCGGTCTTATCTCTTTTGTCTAAAATACTATTGACAAATCCAAGCTTATTTTATAATATTTATCCAGTAGCTTGGATTGTTACCGCATAGGCGGGCAAAACCGGGACTCACCTTGACGAAATTACAGAGCTGATGTGTCTGGGCGGTGCCCAATTCTCTGTTACGGGTGAGGCCTGGTTTTTCTCTTTTTTCGTCCTTTCGATTTCCGTTCAGAGGAGGAATTACGGTGGTATTCCATGTGCTTAAAACGATCAATAATAACATTGTTAGCTGCTTAGACGAGAACAAACAGGAACACATCGTCATGGGACGCGGACTTGGGTTTGGTGTCAAGCAGGGCGCGGTGATTGATCAGGAGCGCGTGGAAAAGGTGTTCAGCATCTCCAATCCCGCCAATCTGGAACAGTTGAAGGACCTGCTGGCCCGCTGTCCCCAGCCTCAGGTAGAGTTTTGTACAGAGCTGATTCAATACGCCACTCAGGTGCTGGATCATCCCCTCAACGAGGGAATTTATCTGACGCTGTGCGACCACATCTGCTTTGCCATCCGCCGGGCGGAATCCGGTATGGGGTTTACCAATGCCCTGCATACGGAAGTCCGTCTGTTTTATCCCCAGGAGTACAACATCGGCTGTCACGCTTTGACGGAGATTCAGCGTCGTTTCAATGTGACGCTTCCCCAGGATGAGGCGGCCTCCATCGCCCTACACCTGGTCAACGCTGAGCATGAGATGTCTCTGGGTATTACCTTAAAGGTCACCCAGGCGCTGGGCCAGATGCTGCACACGCTGGAGTCCAATGACAAGTTCCATTTGGATCGAACTACTATCTATTATGATGAGTTGGTCATTCATCTGAAGTTCTTGGCATTGGACCTCTATTCCCCCCGGGATACTCTCCCGGCAGACGAGCAGTTCTCTGACCTGATTATGCAGGCATTCCCGCAGGACTATCATCTGGCGGAAATCCTCACCAAGGAGCTGGAAACAGCCTGCGGAAAAGAATTATCCAAGGAACAGAAAGCCTATCTGGCTGTTCACTTACACCGCATCAATAAAGGAAAAGAAGGAGTGAAGGAACATGGGACTATTTGACAAATTGCTGGGCAAGTCTTCGCATGCAGACGATCTGGTGATCTACGCCCCGATGGACGGAGAGGCCGTTCCGGTCAGCCAGGTCAACGATCCTACGTTCAGCGAGGAGATCCTGGGCAAGGGCATCGCCATCCGCCCCACTGGCACTCAGGTGGTTGCTCCCTGTGACGCCACCGTGGAGATGATGTTCGACACCGGCCACGCTGTGAGCCTCCAGGCTGACAACGGTGCTGAGGTGCTCATCCACGTGGGACTGGACACCGTGAACCTGAAGGGTGCCCACTACACCGTTCACGCCGCCAACGGCGACAAGGTGAAGAAGGGTCAGCTGCTTATCACCTTTGACCGTGAGGCCATCAAGGCGGACGGTTACGACACCATCACCCCCATGGTGATCTGCAATTCCGATAACTTTTCCACTGTGGAAGGACACACTGGCCCCGTGAAGGCTGGCGATGTGCTGCTCACTCTGAAAAAGTAAAAAAAGAAATCAGATAAATTTAGGAGGCACATTATGATACGAGGTTCGGGATTGCCGGTTTGCTCCGGCGTGGCCATCGGCCCAGTTTATCTCTATCGCAAGGGGCAGGCCACCCTGCCCGTCTCCTGCGGCGACCCCGCCGTGGAGCAGCAGAAGTTTGACAAAGCCAAGGAGGTTGCTCTTTCTCAGCTGCAGCACCTGGTGGATCAGGCCACTAAGGAGCTGGGCGAGGAGCAGGCCATGATTCTGGATGTCCAGATGATGATGCTGGACGATCTGGACTATCTGGAGAGCATCCAGGCCAAGATCCAGAACGGCCTGGGCGCCGCACAGGCTGTCAAGCAGACTGGTGAAGAGTTTGCCATGGATTTTGCTTCCATGGATGACTCCTACATGCAGGCCCGTGCTACGGACGTGCGCGACGTGTCAACCCGTGTGGTCAACATCCTGTGTGGCGGCAGCTCTGGTTTTGAGATGGATCGGCCCGGCATTCTGATTGCCGAGGACCTGACTCCCTCTGAGACCGTTCAGCTGCCTAAGGACAAGATCCTGGCTTTTGTCACTCAGCACGGTTCCGCCAACAGCCACACCGCCATTTTGGCCCGCATCATGGGTATCCCCTCCCTGGTGAAGGCTGACATCGCCATGGATGACTCCCTGAGCGGTCAGATGATGGTGGTGGACTGCATCGAGGGCAACTATTACATCCAGCCCGACGATGAGACGCTCAAGACCATGACCGAGAAGCGCGAGGCCGTGATTCGCCACCAGCAGGAGCTGGAGGCCTACCGTGGTAAGCCCTCCGTGACCCGCAATGGTCAGAAGATCAAGCTGTATGCCAACATCGGTAACCCCTCCGACGTGGAGCACGTCATCAAGGGCGACGCCGAGGGCGTGGGCCTGCTGCGTAGTGAGTTCCTCTACCTGGGCCGCGAGGATTATCCCACTGAGGATGATCTGTACCAGGCCTACCGCAAGGTGGTGGAGGGCCTGCAGGGCCGTCCCTGCGTCATCCGTACTCTGGATATCGGTGCGGATAAGCAGGCTGACTACTTCAACCTGGACGCCGAGGAGAACCCCGCTCTGGGTCTGCGCGGCATCCGTATCTGCATCCGCCGTCCCGAGGTGTTCCGCACTCAGATGCGCGCCATCTACCGCGCCAGCGCTCACGGCCCCGTCAGCGTCATGTTCCCCATGATTGCCTCTGTCTGGGAAGTCAAGCGTGTGCGTGAGATGTGCGATGCCTTCCGCAAGGAGCTGGAGGAGCAGGGCATCCCCGTGGGCGAAGTGGAGCACGGCATTATGATCGAGACCCCCGCCGCCGCCGTCATCAGCGACGAGCTGGCCAAGGTGGTTGACTTCTTTAGCATCGGCACCAATGACCTGACCCAGTACACCCTGGCTGTGGACCGTCAGAACCCCTCTCTGGAGGAGTTTGGCGATACCCACCACCCCGCCATCATGCGGCTGCTGCGGATGATTGCCGAGAACGCCCACAAGGCTGGCATCTGGTGCGGCATCTGCGGCGAGCTGGGTGCCGATCCGTCTTTGACCGAGACATTCCTGGATATGGGCTACGACGAACTGTCCGTCTCCCCCACCCGGGTGTTGGAACTGAGAAAGAAAGTTTGTGAAAGTGAGGGAAAACCCCAATGACTACCTTTACCTATGTGATTCAAGATCCCCTGGGCATCCACGCCCGTCCCGCCGGCCAGCTGGCTAAGACTGCCGCTACCTTCGCCGACTGTGACATCAAGGTTTCCGCCAACGGTCAGACCGCCGATGCCAAGCGCATCATGGGCCTGATGAAGCTGGGCGCCAAGCAGGGCCACACCCTGACCATCACCTGCGAGGGTGGTGACGAGGCCGCCGCTGCTGCCGGCATGGAGGCCTTCCTGAAGGAGAACCTGTAAGAGGGTCTCTCCTGCATCTTAATTAGCATACTCCTGCATTCTTTTTGGGTGTACAAAGGTGGCCGTTGTGGGCAACGGCCACCTAAAATAAGGGTCAGCGGATGCTGACCCATACATCTATTGAGGGAGGGTATCATTTTTATGATGCGATTTTTACAACGTCTCGGCAAAGCATTGATGCTGCCCGTGGCAACTTTGCCGATCTGCGGTATCCTGATGGGTATCGGCTACGCTCTCAGCCCCCATGCTATGCAGGGCGGCACCATTGAGGGCATTCCTGCTATTATTGGTTTCTTCCTGATCAAGGCCGGTGGCGCTCTGATCGACAACATGGCTATTCTGTTTGCCATCGGTGTCGGCGTCGGTATGGCTGATGACAAGGATGGCACTGCTGGTCTGGCTGCTCTGGCCTCTTGGCTGATGATCACCAGCCTGCTGAACACCAATGTAGTGGCCACCATTGCTCCCCACATGCTGCCTCTGAATGCTGATGGTGTCATCGATACCACTAGCACCAACTATGTGGCTTTCTCCAAGGTCGCCAACCCCTTCATCGGCATCCTGTCCGGTCTGATCGGTGGTCTGAGCTACAACAAGTTCAAGAACACCAAGCTGCCTGACTTCCTGTCCTTCTTCAGCGGCAAGCGCTGCGTGGCCATCGTGGCTGGCATGATCTCCGTTGTGGTTTCTGCCATCCTGCTGTTCGTGTGGCCCGTGGTGTTCGGCGCTCTGGTTGCTCTGGGTAAGGGCATCGCTAGCATGGGTGCTGTTGGCGCCGGTCTGTACGCCTTCTTCAACCGTCTGCTGATCCCCACCGGTCTGCACCACGCTCTGAACAACGTGTTCTGGTTTGACACCATCGGCCTGGGCGACCTGTCTGCTTACTGGGGCTCCCTGGTTCAGGGTGACACCATGGCCAATGGCACCAAGATCACCTGGTCCGTCGGTATGTACATGTCCGGCTTCTTCCCCTGCATGATGTTCGGTGTTCCCGCTGCTGCTTTCGCTATGTATCGTAGCGCTAAGCCCGAGAAGCGCAAGGTTGCCATGGGCATTCTGCTGTCCGCCGCTATCGCCTCCTTCGTGTGCGGCGTGACTGAGCCCTTCGAGTTCGCTTTCATGTTCCTGGCTCCCGGCCTGTACGTTGTGTATGCCGCTCTGTACGGCATCTTCGTGGCTGTCACCACCATCGTGGGCTTCCGTGCCGGCTTCTCCTTCTCCGCTGGTCTGACTGACCTGGTCTTCTCCTCCACTCTGCCCGCTGCTAAGAACACCTGGATGATCATTCCTCTGGGCGTTGCCGCTGCCATCATCTTCTACGTTGTGTTCCGCTTCGCTATTGTGAAGTTCAACCTGAAGACTCCTGGCCGTGAGGATGACGATCCCGATGAGGTTTCCGACGGCGCTCTGGCTAACAATGACTACACTGCCATTGCCAAGGCCGTTCTGGAGGGCCTGGGTGGCGCTTCCAACGTGACCACCGTGGACAACTGCATCACCAGACTCCGTCTGGAGGTTAAGGACTCCACCCTGGTCAACGAGAAGGCCATCAAGGCTGTCTCTTCCGGCGTGATCCGCCCCAGCAAGACCTCCGTTCAGGTCATCATCGGGCCCAAGGTCCAGTTCGTGGCCGACGAGTTCAAGAAGCTGGTAAAGTAATTTTTACCAAAACTCCCAAAAAGAATGCTTTTCATGAGAGAAATCTCATAGAAAGATTACCTGTCCTACAGCCCACTGTAGGACAGGGTTTTTTTATTCGTGTAAGTTATAAGAGCACAGTTCGAGATCATCTCGAACTGTGCTCTTATACTTTGCCCAATAGGCCATTTTTCACTGTGGTGGATAGGGAGAACTTCTTCTCCCCTGCTTGCGAAAAGAAGATGGTCACAATGTCCTGGGATAGGTCAATGATCTTCCCTTCCCCGTATTTTTTATGCCGAACCTTTACGCCCGGATGGAACATGGCCGCATGGACTTTAGCCACTTGCTCCTTTGGCGTAATGGGAGGAAACAGCTCCTGAGCAAACGCAGAGGGCAACTCCTGTGCCTTGTAAGAGAGCACCCATAGAGAGTCCTGCGCCCGGGTCATAGCCACATAGAAGAGCCTGCGCTCTTCCTGGTAGGTATCAAAGTCGGGGTCCTCTGCGGAGACATTAAATACTTTGGGGAGAATCCCGTCTACCACATCCATAAGGATGACGTGAGGGTACTCCAAGCCCTTACTGGAGTGGATGGTGGACAGGGTGACGACACTCTCCTGCTCGGTATTAGGGCCCTCCCGCATCAGCTGATACAGGTCGTTTAACCGGTCTAGCAAATCCATAGGGGTGGCTTCTTGAAAGCCTAACGCTTCCAGAATTTCTGCTTTGCGCAAATCACCACCGCGATCTTCCACATACCTCCCGTACCCCATGTAGTGGACAATGCGATGAATGGCCCGGTGGGCTGGTTGTTGCAGCAGGTAGGAAACATGGGATTGTAGAGCTGCACACTGCTTTCTAGACCATGGGGAGAGCATGGTGCACTTGGACAGATACTCCAGGATGGTTACCCCCTCCCCTTCACATCGATTGACCGCCTCTACTGCGGCCAACCGGGTGATTCCGGCCCCAAGCTTGTAGTATAGATCCAGAAAGAGCTCCCCATTGCATGGCTGGGCGGCAAAGCGAATGATGTTACAGATATCCCGCACCACCCGATGGGTGAAGAAGCCACAGTCCACTTGACGGCACCGATAGGGAATCTGCTGGCGCTGGAAGAGATCGATGAGGGGGATGACACTGTCGTTGTCCCGATAGAGAATGGCGATGGGATGGGTGGCTCTCTTCGCCACAGTGGCCAGATAGGCATACTGGCTGGTTCGGTTCTGCACCATCACTTGACGAATGCTGGGCCCGGTGCGCCCTGTGGAGACCATGGTCTTAGGGTGGCGGTTTTTGTTCTTCTCAATAAAGGTCTGAGCGGCACTGACAATCTCTTTGGTAGAGCGATAATTGGTCTCCATGTACAGCACCTGCGCCTTGGGATAGAGCTCCTGAAAGTGGAGCAGGGCCTGGGGATAAGCTGCTCGAAAGCCATAGATGCTCTGGTCCTCATCTCCCACCATGAACAGATTTCCACTGCTTTGAGCCAGGAGGGAGATGATGGCGTGTTGGATTTTAGAGGTGTCCTGGGCCTCATCCACACAAAAATATCGGTATCGTGCCTGGAACTGGCGGAGGACTGGCGGACAGAGCTTCAGAATTTTCCGGGCATACACCAGCTGGTCGTCATAATCCATCTTTTGTTGCTGTTGCAGGGCCTGACCATAGGCATGGTACAGGGCTGGAAAGTCGGTCACACCTTCCACTTCCACCTGCGCCAGCTCCTGCTCCGAGGTGATCATCTGGTTTTTTACATAGGTGATGGCGGTTTGTACCGCCTTGATGGTACTCTCTGTAGCATATTCTCCAGTCAGACAATGGTAGAGGGTCCCAATGAGGGAACTCTGCTGGGAAGTCTGTTCCATCAGGGTGTAAGCTTTCCGTCCGGTGATGCGCTCATAGCAGGAGATGATACGGCTGCATACCCCGTTGATGGTACGAAACTCCAGCCGCTGGGCCATCTCCGCCCCAAAGAGAGAAGCAAAACGCTGTCGCATGTCCTGAGCAGCCGATACCGTGTAGGTCATGGTGAGAATGGACTCTGGGGGAATGCCACACCCCAGGACCATATATCCAATGCGGCTGACCAAGACGGTGGTTTTGCCGCTGCCTGGAACGGCCAACAGCAGCACCGGGCCATCCAGAGTTTGGACGGCTCGCTGCTGCTGTGCATTCAGGGACAGCCGATAAGTATGCAGAAATTGCGTCAATGTCATATGTATCTCCATGGTGGATCAGATTATGGGTGACATAGGCCACAGGGGGAGTATCCCTGTTCCACCAGTGCCGCTCGGCTGCCCTGATAGTCCTGGCGGTTGGAGCCATTCATATCCCGCACCCCAGAGCATTCTGGCAGGTGGAACTTTTTTGAGCTGGTATTGAGGACATAGTGGGTGGCGGTTACTTCTGAGGTCCAGCTCTCCCCCGTGGCGTAGTCAATGGTAATGCCAGGCTGGACGTTGTAGACATACACGTTAAAGCATACGCCCTCTCCCTGGTCCTCCACCGACCAGGCCTCCATCTGTACCCCAGAGGCCACCAGGTTGTCCCCGTAAAAGATGGGAGTGACGCGGTATAACACATGGTTTTCCGTTTTCTCCACATAGTCTGCCACCTGATTCTCAAAAGGCAGCATGCCCTCCACATTCATATATCGGGTGCCAGTGATGAGATTTTGCTCATTGGCGTTTTCCCCCGCCAGCTGAAATCCGATGAGATGGCAGCGGTTGTAGAGATATCGCCCGTCCACATTGTCATAGGTAACCGTATGCCAACCGGAGGGCTTTACCTGACCGATGGAGCCTCGCTCCTCGGTGGGCATCAACTCCGTGCAGATGTTGGCGTAGGCTACCCCGCAGCGGTCCAGCTCGTCCAAAGGAGAGTAGGTCTCAAAGGCCTGGGTGGTGAAGTCAGAGGAATCAAAATCCGGGACATTGTTCTGGAGAACCACATAGGGTTGGTCTGTATAAGGGGGGATGGTGTCCAGCTCATAGCTGACTACCTGGGCGGTAGGAGTGGGAGTTGGGGTAATCTCCGTGAGAAGAGAGCAGCCAGACAGTTGGAGGCTGACTAACACCCCTGCCAATAGAAGGGTAACTTTATGCCTCATGGTCAATCATTCCACTCGCTTCCACAGCGGCTACAATCTCCTGCATCATCGATACTGGCTGTACCAGGGCAAAGCGCACATGCCCCTCACCCAAGGGACCGAAGGCGGAGCCGGGGGTACACAGCAGCCCAGAGCGTTCCAGCAGCTCAAAGCAGAAGTCCACGGAGTTGGAGTACCCCTTGGGCAGGGGCGCCCATACAAACATGCTGCCTTGGCTATCCGGCACGTTCCAGCCAATGGAGCGAAGGCCGCCGCACAGGGCATCCCGCCGGGCCTGGTACTCAGCACGGTTGCGTGCGACACTGTCCTGGGGCCCGTTGAGGGCGGCGATGGCGGCGTGCTGTACCGGGAGGAAAATACCGTAGTCGATTTGCGAACGCAGCCGCCGAAAGGTCTGGATGATCTGGCGGTTGCCCAGCACAAAGGAGATGCGGGCACCCGTGAGGTTGTAGGTCTTGGACAGGGAGTTATACTCCACACCTACCTCCTTAGCCCCCTCGTAGGCCAGGAAGGACTTCCCTACCCGTCCGTCAAAGATGATGTCCGAGTAGGCGTTGTCGTGAAGGATGATGATATTGTGGGCTTTGGCAAAGGCGATGAGCTTGTGATAGAACTCGTCGGGAGCAGTGACGCATACAGGGTTGGCGGGATAGGACACCACCATCATCTTGGCTCGGTCTGCCAGTTCCGGGTCCATCCCGTCCAAATCGGGAAGGTAGCCGTTTTCTTCCTTCAGCGGGTAGTGGACGATTTCTGCCCCACACAGGGCGGGGCCCATCTCAAAGATGGGATAGCCGGGGTCAGGCACCAGAACCACATCTCCTGGGTCACACAGAGCCCAGCCGATGTGGGTCAGCCCTTCCTGAGAGCCGTAGATGCTCATCAGTTCATCCGGCTCCAATTCCACGCCATAGCGGCGCAGATACCAGTGCTGGACCGCCTCCACCAGCTCCGGCAGCTCCGTGAGAGAATAGCGGTAGTTGGTGGGCTGGCTGGCCGCCTGGGCCAGGGCTTGTACCACGTGGGGTTCCGGGAGAAAGTCCGGGGTGCCAATGGACAGATTGTACACCGGAAGCCCCTGGACCAGCCGCTGCTGGCGGCGTTCATCCAAGACATTGAAAATACCAGGCTGGAATTCCTCCATGCGCTGGGCAACATTGAGTTTCATGAAAGGATTACCTCGATTCTATTTCTGGGTGGTGAGGTCGGTGAGAATGGGCTGGTACTGTTGGGGATCATCGCTGATGAGCTGAAGGAACTGGGCCTCGTCCAGCACAGGGATCCCCAATTCGTTGGCCTTTCGAAGCTTGGAGCCTGCCGCCTCTCCGGCAATGACACAGCTGGTCTTTTTGGATACCGAGCCGGACACCTTGGCCCCCAGGGCCTCCAGCATCCCCCCTGCCTCCTTGCGGGAGCAGTGGGACAGCTCCCCGGTGAGCACGAAGGTGAGGCCCGCCAGACGGTCTCCCACGGGAGCGGCGGTGCTCAAGGTATTTACTCCGGCCTGAGCCAGACTGTGCATCAGGTGCTGGCTCTGAGGGGAGGCAAACCAGGCCGTGAGATACTCAGCAGTGATGGGTCCAATGTCGTCAATGGCGGTGAGCTCCTCCACCCCTGCCTGGGCCAGCGCCTCCAAAGAGCCGAACTTGGCGGCCAACACCTTGGCGGCCTTCTGCCCCACTTGGCGAATACCAAAGGCGAAAAGCAGCTTGGAAAGGTCATTGGACTTAGAGCGCTCAATGGCGGCCAGCAGGTTTTCCGCCGACTTCTGCCCCATCCGGTCCAGAGCAGCCACCTGTTCCTGCTGAAGCTGATACAGGTCTGCGGGAGTGTGGACCAGCCCCGCCTGTACCAGCCCTTCTACCACCGCAGGTCCCAGGCCCTCAATATCCATGGCGTCCCGACTGGCAAAGTGGGTCAGGTTGCGCAGCAGCTGGGCAGGACACTCGGCCCCGGTGCACCGTACGTGGGCCCCGTCCTCGTCCCGTACCACCGGAGCACCGCACACGGGGCACTGGTGGGGCAGCTCATAGGGGACGGTGCCTTCCGGGCGTTTGGAGGTGACCACAGACACGATCTCCGGGATGATCTCCCCTGCCTTCTGCACCACCACGGTGTCCCCGATGCGGATATCCTTCTCCGTGATAAAGTCCTGATTGTGAAGGGTGGCGTTGGTCACAGTCGTACCCGCCAGACGCACCGGGTCCACCACCGCCTTGGGGGTGAGCACTCCAGTACGGCCCACCTGCACCACGATATCCCGAACCACACTCTCCTTCTGCTCCGGCGGGTATTTGAAGGCGGCAGCCCAGCGGGGAAATTTAGCTGTCTCGCCTAGAGTCTCACGGTCAGACAAGTCATTTACCTTTACAACGGCGCCGTCGATATCAAAGGGGTATTTCTCTCGCTGATCGCCCAGCTTCTGAATCTCCTCTTGAATCTTCTCCATGTCTGTGGACTTCACATAATCAATGACTTTGAAACGGAGACCACGCAGGTAGTCCAGGCTGTCACTGTCAGTTGTAAAGGAGATATCGTTTACATATTGGATGTTGAAAATCAGAATATCCAAGCCCCGGGATGCTGCCACTTTCGGGTCCAGCTGACGCATGGACCCGGCAGCGGCGTTGCGGGGGTTGGCAAAGAGCGGCTCGCCCCGCAGTTCCCGTTCTTGGTTGAGGCGCTCAAAGGTTTTCCGGGGCATATAGACCTCGCCACGGACGATGAGGGTTTCGGGGGCGCCCTCCAGCACCATGGGGATGGAGCGAATGGTGCGCAAGTTTTCGGTGACGTCCTCCCCCACCATGCCGTCTCCCCGGGTGGCGCCCCGGACAAAGACTCCGTTCTCATACTCTAGGGCTACGGACAGGCCGTCCACCTTGGGCTCAAGGAGGTATTCGGTGGTCCCTCCCTGTGAGACTCGCTGGTGGAACTCCATCAGCTCCTCGGGGGAAAAGACGTCTTGCAGGGACTGGAGGGGGACCCGGTGCACCACCTGGGAGAAGCTGTCCAGGGGCTTCCCCCCCACCCGCTGGGTGGGGGAATCGGGGGTAATCCACTCCGGGTGGGCCTGCTCCAACTCCTCCAGCTGACGCAGCATGCGGTCGTATTCAAAATCGGAGATGGTGGGCTGGTCCAAGACATAGTACAGATAGTTGTGGTGGTTGAGCTCCCGGCGGAGCTGCTCAATTTGCTGCAAGGAATCCATATCCGTTGATCTCCTTTGTGATGAGTTATCCATTTTGTATATAGGTGTTTGGTACGGTGCCGATGAGAACCGTCTCAGCCAGACACACCGTGGTATCCACGGTGACAGAGGTGATCTCCCCAGGGATAAATAGGTGGACTGTGACGGAGATATCCATGAGCACCTGGTGATGGGTCTGATTGATCCCGGCACTGTCAAATTGGTTGTGGACTTGGGTCATGACGTCCCCCACCGAGTCGATGGAGACCCGAAGCTTGGGGCCCAGTCCGGAGAAAATCATCCATCCGGTAAGGTTGCCCAGGGGGACTCCAAGCTGCCCGGAGTCCAGGTCCTCCAGCTGCTCCACCAGAGCTTGGGTAATCTGATTACGTAGCTGGTTAATGGTGGCTGTGCGCCCAGTGACGGTGGTCAGACCGTCGCCGTCGGAAGGTTGCAGGTTCATCAGATCATTGTAGCCTAAGTTCTGCTCCTCCATGCACTGGTCCACCACATCCGCCACCAGCACCGAGATGAGATTGGTGGCCTGGCTTACCGCCACCGTCTCCACTACTGGGCGCATACTCCGGGAAAATTGGAAGAAGACCACAGCGATGAGAAGCATGGCAATGAGGATGGGCAGCAGAATGAAACATAGAGGCTGCTGTTTCCACCGCCTCCAACGGCGGCGCAGCGGTACCGACACGACAATCACCCCCGGGGACATTGTATGCCCCCGGGGGCCTGACCCATTCAGTGACCCAGCAACTCTTGAGCGGCCAGCATCAGACCGGCCTTGCCCGACTCGTAAGTCAGGCCGCCCTGGAGATATACCGTATAGGGCTCCCGCATGGGGGCGTCTGCCGACAGCTCAATGGAGGCACCCTGAATGAAGGCACCAGCTGCCATGATGACCTGACAGTCGTATCCGGGCATGTCCCAGGGCTCTGGGGTGACATAGGAGTCCACAGGGGCGCCGGACTGAATTCCCCGGCAGAAGGCTTTGACACCTTCCCCGTTGCCCAGGTGAATCATCTGAATGATGTCGTGGCGTGGTGCCAGAGAGTGGGGCTCAGTCTCATACCCCATCTGCTCCATGAGAGCCGCTCCAAACACAGCGGTTTTCAACGCCTGGGCCACGGTGTGGGGGGCCATGAATAGCCCCTGATACAGCAAACGGTTGTTGCCTAGGGTGGAGCCGCATTCCTTGCCGATACCGGGGCAGGTCAGACGCATAGCGGCCCCTTCGATGAGGTCGTGGCGTCCGGCCAGATAAGCTCCGGTGGGGGCCAGACCGCCGCCGGGGTTCTTGATGAGGGAGCCCACTACCAGGTCAGCGCCCACGTGGGTGGGTTCCTTCTCCTCCACAAACTCCCCGTAGCAGTTGTCCACCAAAATGGCAACATTGGGGTTGTGCTGGCGGATGATCTCGCACATGTGGCCAATCTCGTCCACAGACAGAGAGGCCCGGGTGGAGTAGCCCTTGGAGCGCTGGATAAGCACCGCTTTTACCTTGCGATCGGACACAGCCTGGGCCAGTCCCTCCAGGTCGGGCGTATTCTCCGGGGTGAGGTCCACCTGGCGGTATTCCACGCCGAAGTCCTTCAGGGACCCGGTGCCCTTGTCCGTGACACCGATGACACCCAGCAGGGTGTCGTAGGGAGCGCCAACAGCGGAGACCAGCACGTCTCCGGGACGCAGGCAGCCAAACAGGGCCGCAGAAATGGCGTGGGTGCCATTGACAAACCCGATGCGCACCAGGGCGTCCTCCGTGCCAAATAGGTGGGCGTAGATCTCGTCCAGCTTGTCCCGGCCCAGGTCGTCATAGCCGTAGCCGGTGGTTCCGGCAAAATAACTCTCCGCCACTCGATACTGGCGGAAGGCATCCAGCACCCGCAGGGTGTTGGCCTCAGCCACTGCGTCAATGCGGGCAAACTGCTCTTTCAGCGTCTCCTCTGCCCGGCGGGCCAGGGTACGCAACTCCTCAGAAAACTGTAAAGACATATTCCTTAACACTCTTTCTCTAACTTAGTTTGGGCCAGTGCGGTCACCAGCTCCACGCAGGCCTCCACATCGGCGGCACACACCATCTCACAGGGTGTGTGGGTGTAGCGACAGGGGATGGAAATCCCTCCGGTACACACGCCGCTGCGGGTCTGATGGATGGCTCCGGCGTCGGTGCCACCCGCTTGAATGACATCTCGCTGGGCGGGAATGCCCTGTTTCTGGGCTAGCTCCATCAGAAGGTTTACCATTTCGGGGTGGCAGATTACCGAGCGGTCCATCACCTTCACCGCCGCCCCTTGCCCCGCCAAACTGCTGGCGGTGTGCTTGGCACCGGGAATGCCGTCCTCACTGGTGACATCTACGGCGATGCCATAGTCTGGGTCAATGGACCATGCGGCGGTTTTGGCTCCTCGCAGGCCCACCTCCTCCTGGGTGGAGAAGACAAAGTACACGTCGTTGGGGCATTCGTGCAGCCGCTCCATGGCCTGCAGCAGCACCAGGCAGGAGATGCGGTTGTCCATATAGGGTCCGGCTACCAGAGCACCCGCTGGGAAAACGGGAGTGTTGTACACCGCCACATCGCCAATCTGCACCTGTTGTTCCGCCTCCTCCCGGGAGGTGGCTCCAATGTCCAGGTACAGGTCAGCCATGGTTCGCTTTCCCGGCGTGGAGCCCACCTGGGCGGCGATGACGCCGCAGGTGCCGTTTTGAAAGCGCACCGGGGTGTTGACCACGGCGTCGGCGTGAACGCCGCCGATGGCTCCCACTCGCAAAAAGCCCTTGTCGTCGATGTGGGTCACCACCAGGCCAATGCTGTCCATGTGGGCGGAAAACATGAGCCGGGGGCCACTTCCCCTTTTGCGGCAAATGAGATTGCCCATGGTGTCCCGGGTGATCTCATCCACATAGGGGCGGGCCATCTCTTCTATGATCTGTGCCACTCCCCCCTCGGCCCCAGATGGGCCAAAGGCGTGGCACAGGGTATTGAGTGTATTGATCCATTCCATGTTGGGTTCCTCCTGTCAGCAATCCCCGGCAACAGACTGTAAAAACAGCCAGGCCAGTTCCAGCACCTGCTCCACATCGTTCATGTTCACTACACTGGCAGGGGCGTGAAGATATCGCACGGGGGCAGAGATACCGGCTACTCGCACACCGGACTTGGTGCGTTGAATGGCTTTGGCGTCGGTGCTGCCCGCCACGTAGTGTTTCAGCTGCCAGGGAATGTGATGCTCCTGGGCCACAGTACGCAGGCGCTCAAACAGGTCCCGGTCATAGATGGTGCCTTTGTCCATCCAAGACAGCACCGGGCCTTGCCCCAAGTGGCAGATTTGAGCCTCCGGGTCCTGGCTGGGGGCGTCCGCTGCGGTGGTGCCTTCCAGCACCAGGGCGATGTCTGGAGTCACAGAGAAGGCTGCTCCAAAGGCACCCCGGGTCCCCACCTCCTCCTGGACAGTGAAGACGAAGGTGCAATCCATGGGAAGGTCCCGACGCAACAGCTCCAGGAGAACTGCGCAGCCAACACGGTCGTCTAAAGCCTTGGCCTTGAGGCATCCGTCTCCAAACTCCACACAGTCGCTGCGGAAGATGCAGGGGTCTCCCACCTCCACCAGTGTCTCCGCCTCTTCCCGGCTGGAAGCTCCGATGTCGATGTAGTAGTCCTCCAGTTTGGGGACCTTCTTGCGCTCCTCGGCGGTGGTCATATGAATGGCTTTCAGGCCAATGACGCCGGGGACCTGGCGGTCTCCCACCAGCACCTGCTTGCCCAGCAGCACCCGGCGGTCCATCCCCCCCACACAGACGAATTTCAGATACCCGTCCTCGGTGATGGAGCGGACCATAAGCCCCACCTCGTCCATGTGAGCACAGAGCATCAGCTTAGTTTCAGTGGCCTTTGCGCCCTTTTTGAAGCAAATCAGATTGCCCATAGCGTCCACATTCATGGTGTCCACATAGGGGGCGACCTGTTCTTTGATGTAATCTCGTACGGCGTCCTCAAAGGAGGACACACCGGGGAGGGCACACAGCTGTTTCAACAAATCCATCATACCTGTGCTCCCTCCTCTCCCAGCTTTCGGGTGAAGGCGGCCAACAGCTGAGCAGTCTGCTCCAGGTCAGCCAGGTCCACCACCTCCACGGGGGTATGCATATAGCGCAGGGGCAGAGAGAGCACCGCTGTGGCAATGCCCTCATTGCAAATCTGCATGCCCCAGGCGTTGGTTCCGGTGTCTCCGCCCATGACTTCCTTTTGGACTGGAATGCCCAGCTCTTGGGCTTTGTCCAGCATGCGACGGGTCATCCAGCGGGTCATATTGGGGCCAATGCCCACGGCGGGGCCGCCGCCCAGGTCATAGGCCCGACCTTTGGCGCTGTCCGGAGTGGCACCGTGGGTGACATCCACCGCCACGCAGAAGTCAGGGTCGATGGTACAGGTGCCTACCATGGCACCAGTACCCCCGGTTTCTTCCCGGGTGCTGCCCATGATGTACAAATCCACGTCCAGTTGCTCTAGGTTGAGCAATTCCACGGTACGCAGCAGAGCGGCGAAACAAGCCCGGTCGTCCAAAGCGCCGGAGCAAATCTTTCCACCGGCCAGCTCTAAAAAGCTCTCCCGGAACACCATTGGGGTGCCCACGGGAATCTCCCGCTCCACCGTCTCCTGAGAGAGGCCGGTGTCCACATAGTATTCCCCTAGGGCTGGGGCCTTCTCCCGGTCCTCCGCCGACAGTACATGGGGAGGCAGACATGCAATCACGCCCAGTCTGGGCGGCTGGGTGAGGATGGTTACTTCCCGGTCGGGGAGCATCCGGGGGTCTACCCCGCCGATGGAGGCAAAGCGCAGGTACCCGTCTTCTGCTCCAGTGACCATTAGGCCAATCTGGTCCAGATGGGCGTCCAGCAGCAGCTTTTTGGCGTTGGGGTTGCCACAGCGGCGCAGGCCGATGACGTTGCCCAGCCGGTCCGTCCACACCTCATCCATCCAGGGGGTGAGAAGCTGGGCGGCCAGGTCTGCCACGGGTGCCTCATAACCGGAGGGGCCTCCGGTCTGGCACAGGGTTTTGAGACATTCCAGGGTATTCAATGGGCGGTCACTCCCTCCAGGGCATTGACGTACTGCTTGAACTTGTTGCCCCGCTCCTCAAAGTTGCGGAAGCAGTCAAAGGAAGCGCTGGCGGGAGACAAAATCACCACGTCTCCAGGCTGTGCCACGTCGTGGGCGGTATGGACGGCCTGTTCCAGATTCTCGCAGCGCCGGATTTCGGGATTGCCAGGGGTGTAGTCTGGAGCCTGCTGGGTAGCCTGTTGGATTTTATCCGAGGTGGCACCGGTGAGAATGAGGCACTTCACAGATTTGACGATCTCCGGGCCCAGCACATCGTAGGGAATGTGCTTATCGTAGCCACCGGCAATGAGAATCACCTTCTCCGAGAAGGAGCGCAGGCCGGCAATGGTACGGGTGGGGCTGGAGGCGATGGAGTCGTTGTAATAGCGTACACCGTCCAGCTGGCGTACCAGCTCAATGCGGTGAGCCACACCGCCAAAGGACTTGGCGTACTCTCGAATGGTCTCATCGGACACCAGACCATCCACTGCGGCAATGGCGGCCATGTAGTTTTCCAGGTTATGGACACCGGGAATGAGAATGTCGTCGGCCGCCAGGATGGGGCGGGTGTGGTAGCAGATCATCCCGTCCCGGACACAGACGCCCCGCTCCAGGTTCTTTTTGCGGCTGAATAGGGTGACTTCGCCCCGGGCCTGAGAGGCAAATCCAGCGGTGATCTCATTGTCTGCATTGAGCACCAGCTTGTCCCCGGTGTCCTGATAGGCGAAGATGTTGCGCTTGGCGGCAATGTACTCCTCCATGTCCTTGTGGACGTCCAGGTGGTTGGGAGACAGGTTGGTGATGACAGCCACGTTGGGACTCTGACGCATGGTCATCAGCTGGAAGGAGGACAGTTCCAACACCACCATGTCGTCGGGACGGATCTCGTCCACCTCGCACAGCAGCGGGTGGCCGATGTTGCCGCCCACAAAGGTGCGATAGCCTGCCGCTTTCAGCAGTCCGGCAATGATGGTGGTAGTGGTGGTCTTTCCGTCCGAGCCGGTGACTGCAATGACACTGCACGGGCACAAGTCCAGAAATGTCTCCATCTCGGAGGTCAACTGTGCGCCTGCCGCCACGGCGTTGGCGATCTGGGGCAGGTCAGGCCGCACACCAGGGGTGCGGAAAATCACATCTGCCCCCTCCAGGCCGTCCAGATAGTTGGGGCCCAGGCTCACCTTCAAGCCCTTGGACTCCAGCTCAGACAGACCGTCAAAATCATCTCTCTCTCGTTTATCACACACACGGACCGTCAGTCCGGCCTGTAACATTTTCTTTACCAGCGGGGCGTTGGACACCCCCATGCCGATGACGGCAATTTTTTTACCCTTGAGTGAATTCAAATAATCCCATAGAATTGATTGCATGGACCGTTGCCTCCCTTTCCTCATAGGAGTAAAATGACATCAGATTATTATAACGCATAAACTCCCATTTGACAATCATGCAAAGTTGAAGTACAATCATAGAGCAAGTAAGCTGGACAGCCGCGTGGGCAGGTCGAAAGGCCGTCCATGAGGAAAGTCCGGGCTCCGTAGGGCAAGGATAACGGGTAACGCCCGCCGAAGGCGACTTCAGGAAAAGTGCAACAGAGATATACCGCCTTGCTTTTGCAAGGTAAGGGTGGAAAGGCGGAGATAAGCGCCCGCCCGATGACTGGGAACTGCTCATCGCTGTAAACTCTATCCGGAGCAACACCGTGGAAACGCACACAAAGCCGGCCCGGCTGCGTTGAGGAGGTGGCTGGAGTGCAGCGGCAACGCTGTGCCTAGATAGATGGCTGTCTTAAAGGACAGAACCCGGCTTACAGGCTCACTTGTACCAAAAACGGCTTGCCCCGTCCGGGGTAAGCCGTTTTTCTCTTGACAGGCGGGGAAAATCCGCTATAATAAAATCCGCAATTCCATAACAGACAGTTCGGAACCATCCTGTCTCTAAACAAAACTACGGGAAAGCCACAGCCTTGGGCTGTGGTGCGCTTTTGTGCGCAAACAACGAGGATGGTGTACGCTCCGAAACCGGAGGGTGCACCTTATTTTTTGTCCATGGAGGGATTCAAGGTGGAACTCAGTCGCTATTCTGTCATCGAAGATAAAAACCCGCGGGAAATTGTTTTGCTGCGGGGCCGGGGGTGCGCCTGGAAGCGGTGTCGGTTTTGCGATTACCATCTGGATGCCTCCCAGGACGAGGAAGCCAACCTGATTCTCAACCGGGAGGCGCTGTCCCATGTCACGGGGCGCTATGGCCGCCTGGAAGTCATCAACTCCGGGTCCTTTGCCGAGCTCCACCCCTCTACCCTGGCGGAGGTGGACCGGGTGTGCCAGGAGCGGGGCATCCGGGACCTGCATGTGGAGAGCCACTGGCTGTTTCGCAAGACCATTCCGGCTCTGCGGGAGCACTTTGCAAAGCTGGGGGTGACCCTCCACGTGAAAATTGGAGTTGAGACCTTCGATGCCGACTACCGGGAGCGCATCTTGGACAAGGGCATTGACGAGACGGACCCTGCCGCCATTGCTGCCCCCTTTGATGAGTGCTGTCTCCTCTTTGGCCTGTCGGGCCAGAGTGTGGAGGGCATGAAGCGGGACGTGGAGACAGGCCTTGCTCACTTTCACCGGGTTTGTATCAACGTGATGGTTCCAAACACCACCCCAATTCTTCCTGATTTGGAGGTTCGGGCAGCCTTTGTGCGGGAGGTCTACCCTCTGTACAAGGACAACCCCCGGGTGGATATTCTGTTGGAGAATACAGACTTTGGTGTAGGAGAGAAATTATGAGAAATGAACTGCTATTGATTGTCACCCTTTTGGTTCTATACGGCTCTGTGCTGCTGTGGTTTTTCCTGTTTGGCACCAGTGGCCTCATGTCCTTTACCGTCTTTGCCACCATTGCCGCCAACATCGAGGTGCTGATTTTGGTCCAAGCCTTTGGCATGGAGATGACCCTGGGCAATATCCTCTTTGCCACGACCTTTTTGGTCACGGATATTCTCAGCGAGATTGCAGGAAAAAAGCAGGCCCAACAGGCGGTATGGATTGGCATTGCCGCCAATGTTCTCTTTGTGCTGGTCTCCCAGTCCTGGCTGATGTATGTGCCCTCGGTGAACGACTGGGCTACTCCGTATATGCAGGCCATTTTCTCCAATACCCCCCGGCTTATGCTGGCCTCTCTGGCCGTGTACGCCATTGTCCAGGTGTTTGATGTGTGGCTGTACCACAAGTGGTGGGAGTTCACCCAGCGCCGCAGCGGAGATCGGCGGGCCTTTTTGTGGGTGCGAAACAACGGCTCTACCCTGGTTTCCCAGCTGCTCAACGCTATTTTATACACCCTGTTTGCCTTCTACGGCAGATACGACCTGCCTACCCTGGTGTCCATTATCCTCTCCAGCTACGTCATCTTTATCTTTACCTCTCTTTTGGACACCCCCATTGTGTACTGGGCTCGGCTCATCCACGAAAAGCGTCAGGCGGTTGGATAAAATTTTCCCCCTCCACGGTGCAAACCTGTGGAGGGGTTTCTCTTGTGAAACGAAATGATCTATGGTATAATCACCGAGATTTCATAGGTTTTGATATAAAGGAGAGACAAGCAATGATCAAACTGGTTGTCAGCGATATCGACGGCACCCTGCTGCCCTACGGGGAGACCAAGCTGTCCGGAGAAATCTTTTCTCTCATTGAGCAGCTCAAAGAGCGGGGCATTCCCTTCTGCCCTACCTCCGGTCGGCAGTACCACTCCATCCGCTCCCTCTTTCCCCACATTGCCGATGAACTGTCCTATGTGTGCGAAAACGGCGGCGTGATTTACGGACCAGGCACCGAGGACACCGCCCCCATCTTGGGTTCTACGCCCATGGAGCGCTCCTCCGCTCTGGCTCTGGCCCGGGAAATTTTAAACTTGCCTGACAGCCAGCTGCTGATCACCGGCCCCAAATATGCCTACCTGTGCCAGTGCACCCAGGACTACGTGGTGCACATGCGGGATTTCAAGGGCTTCCAGTTGAAAATTGTAGAGGACGTGGAAGAGATCCCGGAGGAGATTCTGAAGGTGTCCGCCTACTGTCCTCTGGGCACCAAGCCCGCCGCAGAGGCCCTGGGCCCTGCCTGGTCCACCGTCTTCCACATGGCTGTGGCCGGAGAGGACTGGCTGGACTTCACCCTGGCGGACAAAGGCGTGGGCGTGCTAGGCCTGTGCCGCTCCATGGGCATTGACCCAAAGGACGTGCTGGCCTTCGGCGACAACTGGAACGATGCGGCCATGCTCTCTGTGGTGGGCCATCCTTACCTCATGGCTGCCGCAGAGCAGGGGCTTCTGGAGCAGTTCCCCACCACCTGCCACCGAGTAGAGGACGTGCTGCGCTACTTCTTAGATACCAACCAACTGCCCTAATCTCACCATATAAGACGGAGGACAACTCATGTTTCCAGAAGGATTTCTCAAACGGCTGGAGGTCCAGCTGGGCCCGGAAGAGCTGGCGGAGTTTCTGGCGGCGGCCGAACATCCCCGGTGGGTGGCGCTGCGCCTGAACAAACTGAAAACCCACACCCCGCCCCCTCTGCCCCAGTTTGGCCTCTCCCCGGTGCTTTGGGCAGACAGCGGCTATTACTATGACCCCGATACCCGGCCCGGCCTGTCTCCCTACCATGAGGCGGGGCTGTATTATCTCCAGGAGGCCAGTGCCATGGCCCCGGCAGGGCTGCTGGATGTGCAGCCAGGCATGCGGGTGCTGGACCTGTGCGCTGCCCCTGGCGGGAAGTCCTCCCAGCTAGCTGCCCTGTTGGACGGACAGGGGCTGTTGGTGTCCAACGAGATCGAACCCAAGCGGGCGGTGATTCTCAGCCGCAATCTGGAGCGCATGGCAGTGGCCAATGCCCTGGTGCTCAATGAGCATCCCCGCAAGCTGTCTGAGCGGTTCGTGGAATATTTTGACCGGATTCTGGTGGATGCTCCCTGTTCCGGCGAGGGCATGTTCCGCAAGGAAGAGGCGGCCTCCACCGACTGGAGTGTGGAGACGGTACAGATGTGTGCCCACCGCCAGGGCGAGATTCTCCACTCTGCCGCCCAAATGCTCCGCCCCGGCGGCCGCATGGTGTACTCCACCTGTACCTTTGCCCCTGAAGAGAACGAGGGGGTCATTGCCGCCTTTCTCCAGACTCACCCTGACTTTTCCCTGCTCTCCGTGGACGCCCCTTGGTTTGCACCGGGCCGCGCGGACTGGGTGGACGCCCCGCCCTGCGGCTTAGAGCATACCTTCCGCCTCTGGCCCCATAAGCTCCACGGCGAAGGCCACTTTGCAGCGGTGTTGGAGCGTCAGGGAGATGCAGCGGGTCAGGACCAGCCTTTGGAGCCCGCCATTGCCACACCCAAGGAATTGAGGGAGTTCTGTGACGCCGCTGGGGTCACGCTACCCCAGGGAAAGCTCATCTCTTTTGGAAAGAATCTGTGGATGGTCCCGGAAGAGATGCCCGCCCTGAAGGGACTCAAGGTGCTGCGTGCTGGTCTGGAGCTGGGCCAACTGCTGAAAAATCGCTTCGAGCCCGCCCACGCCCTGGCCCTGTGGCTGAAAGAATCGGCCTATCAGGTGGACTATTCGGTAGACGCTCCGGAAATTGCCGCCTACTTGTCCGGGAACACCATCCCCGGTACCCAGACGGGATGGACCCTTCTGAAAGTGGACGGGCTGTCTCTGGGCTGGGTCAAGGGCAGTAACGGCGTGCTGAAAAACCACTTTCCCAAGGGCCTGCGGCGTACGCTGCGCTAAGGATGCATCAAGATGGGAAAATCGGGCAAACTGATTTTGCCATGTGAAATGTGTTGAGAGGTGAGGGAAAATGCGCATTGCATGTATCGTCCTGGCCGCTGGGAAGAGCACCCGGTTCGGCGCAAACAAGCTGCTGGCGCCTCTGGTGGACAGACCGCTGCTGGTGCACACCCTGGACGCTATTCCACGTTCCTGCTTTTCTCAAGTGGTGGCGGTGGTCAGCAACCCAGCGGTGGAACAGCTGTGCCGCCGCTGCGGGGTGGACGTGCGAGTCTATGAGGGCGGTCCTCAGAGCAAATCCATCCGCTTGGGGTTGGAGAAGTTAGAAGACGCAGATGGGTGTCTGTTTGTCCTGGGGGACCAGCCCCTGTGCAGCGCAGACAGCATCCGCCGTCTGGTGGCTGATTTTCAGGCGCGGCCCCAGACCGTGCACCGTCTGGCCTACCAGGGCCAGCCCTCCAGCCCAACTCTCTTCCCTGCCCACCTCTTCCCTGACCTGATGGAGCTGACCGGAGAGCACGGCGGCATGGCCGCCGTGGGCGACACTCCGGTATGTTACGTGGAGGCAGGAGGCCCCCACGAGCTGTGGGACGCCGATACGCCGGAAAAATTGTCCAGAATTCAGCAATATTTACAGGCACACCCCTAAAGTCAGTCTAAAGAATAAAAAAGAGCCGATGTCTGTGAGATCACTCACAGGTTCATCGGCTCTGCGTCTTTGCGGCTGGCTCTTTGATGACAGTAATGTGTAAATGTTCTGCTTTGATTAAACATTCATGTTTGCATTTCGGGCAGTAGAGAGGATAATTAACCAAAACTGTGTCCTCTCTTATTTTATCACGGGTTTTACCTCCACAAAGAGGACACAATATCCATTTCGCGTCCATATCATCCCCCCTTTATCTTTACCCTTTGTTCTTAGCGCAGAAAATGTTAATTGCGTTACTGAAGTGTGATGCTTAATTTCCGCGCTAGGGGCGTGTTAAAGGGCTGCTGGACGATGGATTTTTTGGGCGTCGTCCAGCAGATTGAAATTCATACTGGCTATACCATATAATCACTTCGTAGTGCTTCCACCAGGTTGCATTTCAGGATTTGTTTGCCGCCCAGGTAATATGCCAGTGCGACAAAGCCAAAAAGTGCCACGATAAAAAGTAGGATGGGAACGATTGGAGCCACCGCCAAAAATTCCATTGGGTTCAGGTAGCTTGCCGTTATCATAAACCACACGAATAAGGAAGTAACGGGCAACGTGATCAAAACGGGACGGCCAGCGATGACAAGGGCCTCGATCCAGAACATTTTTCGCATACTCTCAGGAGTCATTCCGATGGACATATATCTTGCAAATTCTCTTTTTCTTTGACGGATAAATCCCAATGTATTAGAAAATACGTTGGCAATCCCGATGATGGCCAACAACACACACAACGCCCCGACTACCAGTTTGTACCCGTTCAGCATAGCATCGTTGTCTATCTTTTCCTGAACCCGGTTTTCTACCTCAAAAGATAAGTCATGTCCCAGCACATTCGTTAGTTCGGTTTCAATCGCATTCAGTTTTGTCAGAGTTCTCTCATTTTCTGAAAGAATGCGAATATAGGTGCCTGGTCCCGCATTTCCAATCGTTTCCTGAATCTGTTTCCAGGTGGAAAGGGAAACAAATTGAACTAAAGCATAATTATCATATTCTTCTCTTAAAATCGGAGGTTCTTGTGTAAGGCCCAAAACCGGGATCGACACAGTTGTAGCCATGTCTTCCTTGTTTTGCAAAGTCATCGTGTCTTGGTTCTCTGATAAAAATGGAACGTATTCCTTGTATCTGAAATTGCTGTTTATGTTGTCCCAAATACGATTCAGAACAACGCTTCCGTTCTCCGCTGAAGAAACACCAATCTGTTCACAATACTTGACAAAACTGCTGTCATCCATAATTACAATGGGAGCCTGAATGGTATAAATTCCATCCGCCGCACTGACATCGCTTCCTGCGATTGCTTCAAGGCCTCCCAGACTTTTTACTTCTTCGCTAATAGCGTCCGCCGGAACAAAGCAAGTGGCATCTGCCTTTTGATAGATTACACTGTCTGTATCAGCCAAAGCATGGATTTCATTCGTATAAGCAAAGTCCTCGATCTTTGTGTCCTCAAGCGTTCCCATAACATCCCAGGCATCCTGGTAGCGTTCAAAATAGGTATGGTTTGTACTGATTCCAGATAGAGTAAAAAAGCTCAGCATTAGAGCGAAGCCCAAAAAAGAAAGAGTCAATGACAGCGTAGCGGTTCGCAGAGATTTCTTCTGTGCTTTCAGCGCATTCCCGGCAAGCTCTCCTTCGGTTCCAAACAAAAGCGCAAGAATACGGGATTTTTTTCTCCGTTTTAGCTGCAATTCCTCCGTATTTTTTATGGCTTCCAGTGGGGTCATCTTGCTCAATTTCCTGGCTGGCAGCCAGGTGGAAATCAGCACTGTCAAAAACGAGGTTAGAATCGTGACTGCAAATACCAGCGGATGATAAGTAAAGACAGCTTCATGCCTGCCGACAATACCCTCTGCGAGGACATTGACTGCCTGGATAGTTCCAAACGTCAAAGCGATTCCGAAAAAACTTCCAAGCAAAATAGGAATGACGCAAAGCATCACCGCTTCCTGTAAAAGACAGATCCGAATTTGCCCCGGTGTCGCCCCAATGCTGGAAAAGATGCCAAATTGATGTACACGGGTATTCATAGATACAGCAAACGAGTTATGAATGATTAAAATCAAAGACACCGATACAAGTAGGAGTACAAAGAGATAAAAAGCCATCAATAAGGGCGGATTGCTGTCCTGCGGATCGTTGATGAAATAATTTGACAACAGTGATTCGTGATACGATACGGAAGTTTCAGGAACACCTAACTGCCGGGCGATAAGAGGCATATCCTGATACACAGCCCTCATGTTATCAAAGCAAATATCAACTACAAGAGTTTGATCGTCTGATAACTCCTCATTGAGCACAGCCGTTTTTACAGTGGCGAAATTTTCAATTTCCGACACTGTATCTTCTTCAAACGACCCGCTGATGCGTCCCTGCCAGTTTCCTTCTTCTAAAACAACAGATTCTATTTCATAATTCCAGAAGTTATAAAACAAACCGCACAATAAAGAAAGAAATAGAGCAGAAATAAACGCCGCAACCAAAACGGATACACTGGAAGCTCGATTCTTTTTGATGAATCCTATCGAATAGTCTTTCCACATATCCTTACCTCCGTTTCTGATCGCCAACGATTTTCCCATCTTCTATAGTAATAATGCGATCTGCCTCCAATGCGATCTTTTCATCATGGGTAATCAGAAGAATCGTCTGTTCCAGGTTACGGTTAGATAGTTTTAGCAAGTCAATAATTTCCTCTCCGTTTTTCCGATCCAGATTGCCGGTTGGTTCATCAGCAAGCAGGAGCGCCGGACGGTAGATCAAAGAACGGGCGATAGCAACACGTTGTTGCTGTCCGCCAGATAGTTGGCTGGGCAGTGCTTCCAGCTTATCTTCAATCCCCAACGAATGTACGATCTTCTCAAAGTATTCCTTATTGGGGTTGCGCTTATCTAGCAGAAGCGGCATGAGAATATTTTTTTGGACAGTAAGGGTGGGGATGAGATTATAAAACTGATAGACCAGCCCGACCTTCCTGCGCCGAAAGATAGCTGCCTGTGTTCGGTTCATGGTGGAAATATCCGTTCCCTCTATCAGGACTTTCCCATCTGTCGGCTTATCCACACTTCCCAAAATATGCAATAGGGTAGATTTTCCCGAACCGGATGCCCCTACGATTGCTACAAATTCTCCTTTTTGTACGGACAAGTCAATGTGATCCAACGCCACGACCTGATTGTTTCCAGAGCCATATACCTTTCGGACATTTTCACATTTTAGTATTTCCATGTCACTTTCTCCTCTCTAATAAATGGTCTTGCGTACAGTATAACAAAGTAAAGTGACATCTCAGTGACTGTATATCCTTATTTCAAAACAAGCACCGCCATTTTGTAAGTTACTGGCAGTTATGGTTCCGTTCTGCAATTCAAAGATGGAACGGGCAAGAGCCAGGCCAATTCCGATTCCATCTCCAACCGCACGTTGTCCCCGATAAAAACGATCGAAAAGATGTGGTAAGTCCTCTGTGTCAAAGCCAGCCCCGTCATCCCATACCCGAATTTCTACATAAAGAGGATTACCTGAGTAGTCACAATGAACTACGCCACCCGGTTTGGAATGTTCCATACAATTCTTTATGAGATTGATGAGGGCTTCCATTGTCCACTCCAAATCCCCAGAAAATTCGATACAGCCATTTTCTGGAATGTCAACGGAAATATGATTTTCCCGCAATAGATCATTTAGATTATCTGCCGCCAGATTTAACGCGGTATAAAGATCAACCTTTTCCCGCTTGAGCGGGAGTGTTCCAGCGTCGATTTTTGAAAGCATGAGCAAAGATTCTTCCAGACGATTTAATCGCTTCAACTGCCATTTGACTTGTTCTGTGTAAGCCACCGGAATCTCTTTTTCCATAAGCTGCAACGATAAAAAGGCTGCTGTGATTGGTGTTTTCAGTTGGTGCGCTATATTAGCAAGGTTCTCTGCAAAATTGTTCTTTGCAGCAACTGCTGTTTCCCTTGTTTGATAAAGCGTTGTGACAGTTTTGTATATTTCGTCCTGCAAATGAGAATATTCATCTTCCTGTGTTTGTACCAATGTCCCGTGTGAACCGATATTGACTTGCTCCAAATACGCAGTCAAATCAGCAATTCTCTTGTGAATTTTTATGCGGGAGAGTAAGATTTCGGCTGCAAAGGCACAGGCGGTCGCAAGGAAAAATAGAATCGGAAAAAACACTGTATCCGGCGGAAAACCATTGCAAAAATCATCGGCCCGGTATCCGTACTTTTCCAGATAATCGTTCCCTCTGAGCTCTTGTTCGGTCAAGGAATGATAATCTTTCAGGGCCTCTAATAACTGCGGTTCGGCTTCAGGAGAGCTTTTTAATATAATTTCACATAGCGCCGAGGTGTGTTCAAACGCTATCTGCCGATAGGTGTACAAGAAAAAAGTCGAGATAAGTATCATACCCGCCGCAAGAATAGCAAACGGAAAAAACAAAAGTATTCTTTGCTTCCATTTTTCGCTCATTTTGTGTCCTCCATACGGTAACCAAAACTTCGGATCGTTTTCAGACAGGATGGGTTATTTAGCTTTTCCCGCAGTCTTTTCATTGTGACCGTTAGCGTATTGTCGTTTACATAGTTCCCGCTGCAATCCCAGACTTGCTCTAACAGCTGGTTTCTGGTAATTGTTTTCCCCTTGTTTTCCATCAGAATCAGGAGAATGCGATACTCCGGCTGGCTTACGAAGATTTCTTCCTGCCCATCATAGACAGCCGTTCTTTCTTTATCCAACATCAAGTCATCGCAGGACAGCTTTGTATTGTCTATGCCTTCGATTCTTCGTAACAGAGCTAAAATGCGGGAATACAAAACAGCAAGATCAAAGGGCTTCACCACATAATCATCTGCCCCATTTTGGAATCCGGTAACAATGTCGTGGGAATCGCCACGAACCGTCAAATATATAATAGGGATATATTTCCATCTCTCCCGAATCCAAAGACACAATTCATTTCCTTGTCCGTCCGGCATATTCCAATCCAGCAAAACGACAGTAGGCAGGTGACCAATTAATGCTTTCCTGACATCGGAAATTCTATCAAAAACAGTCACTTTGCAATTCTGCTGTTCCAGATATTCTTTTACAGATTTTCCAATTGTTTCATCATCTTCCGCATAATAAACTTCAATCATATTGTTCTCCTCCCAGTTGCTTCGCACTCTTGTAAATAAGCAGAACACTAGCTGTTTTCACAGCTCTGAATATGCGCCCATCGGTGCAGAAATAATTTACCTACAAAGTTTCTTGTCGTCTATAATCAAAACACTATTCATGCTTTAACCTTCCTTGTTTGGTTCTACCGTCTATCGGCTTTTCCGCGTCTTTCGGAATCAGCCAGATTGTAGCCATCTTGATAGCGCCGGGAATACGGCCATCGGCGCAGTAGTAGTTTACCCTGCGAGGGGTCACGCCCCATTTTTTACTCGCTTCTTTCAAGGTCATATAGTCCATAGCGCACCTCCACAAAGTGCATTATAGTTCTGCTGCTCGAATAAAGCAAGGAACAGAAAATATACAAAGGTGTATATCGAATTGAAAATGAAGGGGAAAAGCCCAGTTAATAAACTAATCTGTGAATTAACGATTGTCCCACATCAGATTTTCTTCCTTGAAAAACAGGTTGAGGATTCTGAAGTGGAAACGATTGTTCGTATGCTACATAACTGTGATGAGCGGTCTATGCAAATCATCAAAGTCACAATAAGAGCCGCAATGGAAAGCTAGCCGAAAGAATAGTATGTACCCAGCCGATTGGCACGGGGTGTGCTTTTTGTCGCTTTACATCCTCATGAAAGTACGGTACAATATATTGTGTATCGTTGTGCATTGGCCATATGATTTGAAAATACAAGGTTTGGAGGAAGTGTCTTGTTGACCATCAGACAATATGTCCGGGCAGAGAGCCTGGAACAGGCCTACGAATTGAACCAAAAGAAAGCCAATCTCATCCTGGGCGGTATGCACTGGATGAAAATGACCACCCGCAGTGTGGACACTGCCATTGACCTGTCCGGCCTGGGGCTGGACACCATTGTGGAGACAGACCATACGTTTGAGATCGGCTGTATGGTTACCCTGCGCCAACTGGAGCAGCACCCTGCCCTCAATGCCTGGACGAACCATGCTGTGGCCGATGCCGTCAAGGACATTGTGGGCGTGCAGTTCCGCAACACCGCCACGGTGGGCGGCTCCATCTTTGGCCGCTACGGCTTCTCCGACGTGCTCACCGTATTCCTGGCCCTGAACGCCAAGGTGGTGTGCCACCACGCCGGAGAGATTTCCCTGGAGCAGTATGCCCAGATGCCCGCGGACCGGGACATCTTGGTGAAGCTGGTGGTGGACAAGCAGCCCATGCGGGTGTCCTACCAGGCTATGCGCCATGCCCGCACCGACTTCCCCATCCTCACCTGTGCGGTCTCCTGCGTGGATGGGGTGTGGCAGGCATCCGTGGGTGCCCGCCCCCACAAGGCGGCTCTGGTGCGAGACCAGGAGGGGCTGCTCTGTGGCGGTGTGGATGAGGCCAGCGCCGCCCGATTTGGAGACTATGTGGCCGGGCAACTGAATTATGGGTCCAACATGCGGGGCAGCGCTGCCTATCGCCGTCAGATTTGCGGCGTACTGGTGCAGCGGGCCGTGCTGGCAGCCTGTGAGGTGAAGTGACATGGAATTGAAATTTGAACTCAACGGCAAGAAGATTGCCACTGTGGTGGAGGCGGACAGCCTGCTGCTGGATGCGCTGCGCTCCCTGGGCTGCGCCAGCGTCAAGCGGGGCTGTGAGAGCTCCAACTGCGGCCTGTGCACCGTCTTTGTGGACGACAAGCCGGTGCTGTCCTGTTCCGTGCTGGCGGCCCGGGTGTCGGGTCGCAAAGTCACCACTCTGGAGGGACTTCAGGACGAGGCTGCCGACTTCGGGGCCTTCATCGCTGACCAGGGCGCGGAGCAGTGCGGATTCTGCAACCCCGGCCTGATGATGAATGCCATTGCCATGTTCCGGGAGAACCCCCACCCCACCGAGGAGGAGATTCTCTCCTATCTCAGCGGCAACTTGTGCCGTTGCTCCGGCTATGAGGGACAGCTGCGGGGCATTCAGTCCTATCTGGCCTTCAAGGATGCCCAGAAGAAAGGAGGGGTGTGAGGAATGCGCCATGTGAATCAACCCGTTCGTAAAAAGGACGCCATGGCCCTGGTCACCGGCAAACCGGTGTACACCGGGGACCTGCGGGACCCCAACGCCCTGGTGGTGAAGGTGCTTCACAGCCCCCATGCCAATGCCATGATCGAGAATATCGACACCTCCATCGCCATGAAGGTGCCCGGTATTGAGGCCATTTTCACCTACAAGGACGTGCCTCAAAAGCGGTTTACCATGGCTGGACAGACCTATCCTGAGCCCAGCCCCTATGACCGCTTGCTGCTGGACCGCCATGTGCGATTCCACGGGGACGCCGTGGCCGTGGTGGCCGGTGAAAATGAAAAGGCGGTGGACAAGGCCTTGAAGCTCATCAAGGTCACCTATCAGGTGCTCCCTGCGGTGCTGGATTTCCGCACTGCCAAGGATAACCCGGTGCTGGTGCACCCGGAGGACAACTGGGTGGCACACTGCCCGGTGGGGGCGGACAACCATCGGAACCTGTGCGCCCACGATGAGATGGGGCACGGGGACATCGAGGCGGTGCTGGCCGACTGTGATGTGGTGCTGGAGCGCACCTACCACACCAAGGCCAACAGCCAGGCCATGATGGAGACCTTCCGCACCTACACCTATATGGACACTTATGGGCGGCTGAATGTGCTCAGTTCCACCCAGATCGTCTTCCACGCCCGGCGCATCATCGCTCACGCCCTGGACATTCCCAAGTCCAAGGTGCGGGTGACCAAGCCCCGCATCGGCGGCGGCTTTGGTGCCAAGCAGAGCTGTGTCACCGAGGTGTTTCCCGCTCTGGTCACCTGGAAGACCGGAAAGCCCGCCTACCTGGTGTATAGCCGTCAGGAGAGCCAGACTTCCGGAAGCCCCCGCCACGAGATGGAGATCACGGTGCGCATCGGAGCCATGAAGGATGGCCGCATCCGTGGGTTTGACATGTATACCCTGTCCAACACCGGCGCCTATGGCGAGCACGGCCCCACCACCGTGGGCCTGTCCGGCCACAAGTCCATCCCGCTTTATAACCGCAACCAGGAGGCCTACCGCTTCACCTATGACGTGGTGTACACCAATATGCAGGCCGCCGGAGCCTACCGTGGCTACGGTGCCACCCAGGGTCTGTTTGCTGTAGAGTCCATTGTCAACGAGCTGGCCGCTGAGTTGAAGATGGACCCGGTACAGCTGCGGCTGATGAACCTCATTGCAGAGGGACAGGTGCCCCCTGCCTACTACTATGAGCCCTGTAACGCCTGTGCCCTGGACCGCTGCCTGAAGGAAACTGCCCAGCGCATGGGTTGGGACGAGAAATATCCCTGCCGGGATATGGGCAACGGCAAGGTGCGCAGCGTGGGCGTGGCTCTGGCCATGCAGGGGTCCAGCATTTCCAATGTGGACATTGGCGGCGCTACCATCAAGCTCAACGACGACGGCTTCTATGCCCTGACCATTGGTGCCGCTGACATGGGCACCGGATGTGACACCATTCTGGCTCAGATGGCCGCTGAGGTCATGGAGTGTGACGTGGACAATGTGGTGGTCTACGGTGCTGACACCGATGCCTCTCCCTATGACTCCGGCTCCTACGCCTCCTCCACCACCTACCTCACCGGGCGTGCCGTGGAGGAAGCCTGTGAGAAGCTGCGGGAGAGCATTCAGAAGATTGGTGCTGCTCTGATGAAGTGCGACGTGGAGGACACGGAGTTTGACGGCAAGACGGTCCGCTGTGTCAGCGACCCGCAGCGCAGCGTCTCCCTGGTGGACGTGGCCACGGCTTCCATGGTCAACAACCAGTTTGAGACCCAGTTCACCGCCACCACCTCCTCCCCGGTCTCCCCGCCCCCCTATATGGCTGGCATGGTGGAGGTGGAGATCGACAAGGCCACCGGAGCCATTCAGGTACTCAACTATGAGGCCACCGTAGACTGCGGCACCGTCATCAATCCCAACCTGGCCCGGGTCCAGACTGAGGGCGGCATTGCCCAGGGCATCGGCATGGCCCTGTATGAGGATATCACCTACACTGACAAGGGCGCCATCCGGGAGGACTCCTTCATGCAGTACAAGATTCCCACCCGTCAGGATGTGGGACGCATCCACGTGGAGTTTGAGTCCAGCTATGAGCCCACTGGCCCCTTCGGTGCCAAGTCCATCGGCGAGATCGTCATCAATACCCCCTCCCCTGCCATCGCCCACGCTGTTTATAACGCCACTGGTGTGTGGCACCGGGAGCTGCCCATCACCCCGGAGAAGATTCTGCTGGGTGAGAAGTACTACGAAACATCTTCTGTGTGAGTTTGTCACAGAAGGGCAAGATAAAAGGGTGTATGCTCAGAGTACAAAATTCAACAAGAAAAGGAGACGTTCCTCATGAATACCATTACCATCACCAAGGACAATTTTGACGCTGAGGTTCTCCAGGCCTCCCAGCCTGTGCTGCTGGACTTCTGGGCTGAGTGGTGCGGCCCCTGCCGCATGCTGGCCCCTGTGCTGGACCAGATTGCCGCTGAGCGCACTGACATCAAGGTGGGCAAGGTCAACGTGGACAACGAGCCTGAGCTGGCCCGTCAGTTCGGCGTGATGAGCATCCCTACCCTGGTGGTGATGAAGAACGGCGAGGCTGTGGCTCAGTCCGTGGGTGTGCAGCCCAAGGAAGCCATTCTCCGCATGATCTAAGACCATTTAGAAACCCGTAGCTGTGTTTGTCCAGCTGCGGGTTTCTCTTTTGATTGCTTTTTCTGAGAAAAGCAGGTATACTTTACATCAACTCTCTATGGATTCGAAAGGAGTTCCATGTTATGAAAGAGCGACGAAAAAAGGGCTTTCCCTGGCCCCAAGGCAAACTGGGAAAAATCCTTCTGAACCTCCTGGTTACAGCGGTGGTGGGGTTCCTCTACTTCTATATCACCCTTCCTGCCCTCAATCTACAGGCCACGGAGTTTTACGGATTCCTCTTCCTGCTGTGCCTGGTCTATATGGTCTGCGCCTTGATTACCTCAGGATTTCAGGACACCACGGTGGTGACCACCGGGAAAGATAAGGTGCGCCATTATCTCAGCTTTATCAAGCAGCAGTGTCTGCCCATCGGGATTTTCATGCTCTTGCTGGTGGTAGTAGGCGTGGTAGGACAGCTGGTATCCCTCCCCATTTTCCGGGCCCAGGCTTACCGGGAGCTGCTGACGGTCAACAGCGGTGAATTTTCCCAGGATATCAGCCAGATTTCCTTTGATGAGATTCCCACCCTGGACCGCACCTCTGCCGAGTACCTGGGGGACCGCCAGATGGGTACCCTCAGCGACATGGTCAGCCAGTTTGAGTACGGCGGAGATTCCACCCAGATCAACTACCAGGGCCGCCCCGTCCGCGTGGCCCCTGTGGCCTATGCCGATCTGTTCAAGTGGCTGACCAACCGGGGCGAAGGTCTGCCCGCCTATGTGCTGGTGGACATGGTCACCCAGGAGGCTCAGGTGGTGCGGCTGGAGGAGGGGATGAAATACTCCTTCTCCGAGCCTTTGAACCGGAACATCATGCGTCACCTCCGATTCCAGTACCCCACCTTCATGTTCTCCACTCCCCGCTTTGAAATCGATGAGGACGGACAGCCCTGGTGGATTGCCCCCCGAGTGGTAAAGACCATCGGCCTGTTTGGCGGCACTGACATTCAGGGTGCTGTCCTCTGTAACGCCATCACCGGAGAAAGCCAGTATTATGATGAGGTGCCCTCTTGGGTAGATAACCTGTATACCCCTGCCCTCATCATGCAGCAGTATGACTACTATGGCACCCTGGTCAACGGATTTATCAACTCCATCTTTGGCCAGAAGGATGTGACCGTGACCACAGAGGGGTATAACTATATCGCCATCAACGATGACGTGTATGTATACACCGGTGTCACCTCCGCCAACTCCGACCAGTCCAATCTGGGCTTCCTCCTCTCCAACCAGCGCACCAAGGAGACCATTTTCTACGATGCCCCCGGTGCCACAGAGGCGGCGGCTCAGGCATCTGCCGAGGGTGTGGTGCAGGACCTGGGCTACACCGCCACCTTCCCCCTGCTGATCAATGTGGCAGGACAGCCCACCTACTTCATTCCCCTCCAGGATAACACCCTGCTGGTGAAGAGCTATGCCATGGTCAACGTGGCCCAGTATCAGCTGGTGGCCACGGGAAGCACCGTAGCCCAGTGTGAACAGCAGTATATCCGCATGCTCACAGACAAGGGCCTGACGGAGGAGGAGGAAGTGCCTCAGACCACGGCCCAGGGTGTCGTGGCGGAGATTCGCAGCGCTGTGCTCAACGGCAACACCTACTACTATGTGCGCCTGGAGGAAGAGAACGTGTTCTACTCCCTCTCCGCCGTAGAGAATCCCACTGCCGTCATCCTCAATGTGGGCGATCAAGTGACCATCGAGCACGAAATGGCGGAGGATACCACTGCCATTCTCCAGGGATATTCCTTGAGCATTGACGCAACTGCGCCGGCATCAAACCCAGAATCTTAATAAAAAGCGCCACCGACGAAATCGTCGGTGGTGCTTTTTACAGTTTCAATTGAGAAAACAGGGGGCTTTCCAGATCCACGATGTCGTCCACAGGAATGTCTCTGCCCTCCATGGTGCGGAACAGCCGTCGGAAAGTGTCCAGGGCCCGCACATGTCCGGTAAACACTTGGTACGCTCCCCCGGCTTTGCGGGTGTCCGGCTGAAAATAGGTGACTGTGACCTGTGGGTGTCGGTGCACCTGTTCCAGCAGGAACTGCTGCTTTCGGTCCAATATGAGTTTTTCGTCCTCACTGAGCTGGCGTCTGGCCTGGGTAGTACGGGCCGTCTCTCGAATGGCGGCATCGTGGCCGGTGAGCGCAGCAAAGGGGGCAAATTGTGCCGCCCGGTCCTGCCGGGACATGGGTGGACGCACATGAGTGGTGGGCCGAGGCACAGAAAGGATGTCCTCGTAGGGGTGTCGCTTCTCCCTCATGCCTTGTGACCCCCAATCTGTCCATTGCGCTCCCGGGTGGTGGCTCCGTCCCGGAAATTCATCCCTTTGAGAAGGGCGTTTTTTCCGTACTTCTTTTTGATGCTGAGAATGGCCTGCTGCTTCTGGCGCTCTCGCTTTCGCTGGGCTTGCCGCTGTTGGCTGTCGTCAGAGAATAGACTCATCTGTTGGAACCCTTGCGTAGGCAGGCAGTCTTCCCGCAACACCCGGTTGGCGGTGACATTGAGCCGCCGAATGAGCAGCTGGGGATTGACAATTCGGTCAAATAATCTGGTTATTGCCTCCACAATCTCTGTGGTGGAGGAGGTGTATTCCGGCAAATGAGTGGTGCCGTGGGCGTGCTTGGGGATGGCTCGTCCATAGGCATCGGTGGAGACAGCACCCCGGTAGGCCAGCCTCCGCTGGGGATCGGTGAGATTCTCCCGGTCGTAGCCCACCGTCAAAGTGAGCTGGTCGGTCATCAGTCGATGGTCCACTAAATCCAGCACCAGGAGATCTGCCATCTCCTGCACCACCAGCCGCGCCTTTTCCGCCGGGTATGGGGTTTTCAGTACCTGGCCCGACCCCACACTGTTGGTGGTAGGGCGATAGGATTTGATATCGGAGATAGTGCACGGCTCCCACCCCCAGGCGTGATCAATGAGCAGCTCCGCATTCACCCCAAACAGTTTGTAGAGTAGTTCCTCGTTGTAGTAGTCCTCTCGTCTGCCCAGGGAGCATCGGGCAATGTCGCCCATGGTGTACAGCCCCTGCTGTTCCAGCTTTTTGGCGTACCCCCGGCCCACCCGCCAGAAATCGGTGAGGGGCCGGTGGGCCCAGAGGTTGCGGCGGTAGCTCATCTCGTCCAGACGGGCGATGCGAACCCCATTTTCGTCCGGCTGAATGTGCTTGGCCTCAATGTCCATAGCGACCTTGGCCAGATACAGATTGCTGCCAATGCCAGCGGTGGCGGTGATTCCGGTGGTGTGGAGCACATCCAGCAGAATGGTACGGGCCAACTCCTCCGCCGTCATGCCATAGGTGTCCAGATAGGGGGTTACATCCAGAAACACCTCGTCAATGGAGTAGACATGCATGTCCTCTGGGGCGATATATTTCAGATACACGTTATAGATGCGGGTGCTGAACGAAATGTAGTGGGCCATCTGCGGTGGGGCTACCAGGTAGTCCAGGGCCAGGTCCGGCCGGGCCAGCAGCTGGGGTGCCTGGTGGGAGGTTCCCGTGAAGACTCCGCCTGGGGCCTTGCGCCGCCGCTGGGCGTTGACCTCCTTCACCTTCTGCACCACTTCAAAGAGCCGGGCCCGCCCGGAGATGCCGTAGGCTTTCAGGGCAGGAGACACCGCCAGACAGATGGTCTTCTCGGTACGGCTCTGGTCGGCCACCACCAGGTGGGTGGTCATGGGGTCCAGTCCCCGCTCCATGCACTCCACGGAGGCATAAAAGGATTTCAAATCAATGGATAGATAGGTCTTCTCCTGCATGCCCCTGCGCTCCTCTCTCGGTGATGGGACTATTCTACCACAGAGGATGTCCCATAACCAGGACTTTCATCCTCTCAGTCGGCATGGGTGAGCAAGGCAAAAATTTTAGTTTTCCCAACTGTGCGCACCGCCAGAGCACATCCCGCCAAATAAAAGAGAGCAAAGCCAATGGAAGCCAGCCAGACCAGGGGCTGCCCGCTCCAAAGGGTCAGGACCACTCCGCTGAGGATACATCCCATCAGGCACAGCCCCATCTGTTCCAGGAAGAAGGAGCCGAACACCCGCGTTTGGGAGGCACCCAGCCCTCGCATAATGGCAAACTCCATGCGCCGACCATTGACCATCAGCCAGGACACCACAAAGCCCATAACTCCCATGAGGAGGAAGAGCACGGGGAAGAGAATTTGACTCAGGGTGATGTAGCGCCCCAGTGCCTCCACGGTCTGGGTAAAGGTGGAGTCGTTGAGCATGACCACGATGCGATTGCCGTTTAAATCCCCTGGGATAGAATATTCTTCCTGGGCCAGATACTCCCGGAAATCCTCCAGATCATAGGAGGACTGGAGGGTAAATCGACAGCCGGGGAAATAGTCCCATGGCACTGCACTTTGCTGTGGGCTCTCCGCCTGCCAAGGGGGCAGGCGGAGACGGCTGAGCGGCACATAGATGGTCTTGTCCGTGCCCTCCGAGGCATAGGAACCTACAGGGAACACCGTAATGGTGCCGCCCTTCTCGGAGTTGATGTTAATGTCATCCCCTAAGCGGATTCCCTGCTCCTCCATCCAAGTTTGGCTGGCAATACAGGGCAGCGGGGTGCTCTGGGGGGTGTTGTAGTAGCTGGGGTCTTCCAAGAAGCTCTCGTCCCAGCCCTCCAGCCAGGTGATGGTGGGTACTTGGCTATAGATGAATCTGGGAGATACCTCCAAACCGTTGAGAAAGACCAGCTCCGGCTGCTTGGAAACCCACTCGCCCCGGAGTTTATTGCCGAATGCGGTGTTTGGAAAGTCTGGCATCTCATCCGGCATCCAGTAGTGGGTGGAGTCATAGACCTGCATGGACGAGAGCAGACCCGAGTCCCAGAGGTGCCAAGGGTCTTCCAGCATGAGTCCGGTATACTGCCTGCCATTGACATAGGTAAACTGTCCTGTAATGGTGGTGTTCTCGTACAGAGTAGCCCGCTGCTGATCCCAGCCCTGGGCCGTTGCCATGAGAAACCCTAAGAAAGCAGATAGGACCAGGGCCACGCCAGGTACTACCATGGAGCGCCAACCGCCCCGGCGGGCGGAGAGCCAGGCAAAGCGCATGGCACCCTTCCCCGTGATACTGGTTCCGCTGCGGGGAACTCGCACTCGGCTCTTCCCTCGGCAGAGGGTATTTTTCCTCTGGGCCAGCTGTGTAAACAGGGCACACAGCACCAGAGCGAGTAGAAATACGATAACAGCGGACACCCACGCAGGCCACAGCGGCACATGTTGAGGCAGCTCTGCCTCTTTGGTGGTACCCAGAGCTCCGTTGCTGTACCGCTGATCGGCAGCATACAGAGCCCGGGCCCCTTGCAGGGCCAGCCCAATGAGCAACTGCATAGACACGGCAGACACTACCATGCCCGCAAGCACAGCCACGCCCGCTACAAGGGTGACTCCAGAGAGAAGCCACAGCCGAACCTTTCCCTTGGGGGTACCCAGGGACACCATCACATCCACGGCCTGCTGCTGTCGTCCCACGAAGAGGAAGGCGAACAGGCACAGTACCGCCAGCGCCCCTACCAGGGCGGCAAAGGTGACTCCTTGGGCGGTGGCCTCCATGGCTTGTAGGGGCTGGGCTGCGGTGGCATAGCCCTGGTCGTACAGAGTGATCTCCACCCCGTCAGGGGCCATGGCCGTCATCTGCTCCACGGCCTCCACAGCTCCAGCGTTGTCCAAAACAGCACGGCCAAACAGATATCCAAACAGCGGGGCTTCCGGCAGGGCGTCTTGCCGAGATACCCAGAGGTGCCCTTCGTAGCCCTTGCCCTGATTGACAATCCCCACCACGGTCCAGGTGCGGCTGTCCCCTGTCTCCTCCAGAGCGAAGGGGTCTGTCTGGGTGGACTGCATCACCGACACAGAAAGCTCATCTCCCAGGTCCAAGTCCAGCTGTTGGGCGATGTCCTGGGTGACAACGCATACCCCCTTCTCCCCTTCCTGGGGGTATCGTCCCTCTTTGAGGTAGAGCGTCCCCTGTTGGAAAGGCTCCAAGGCGGGGATGTTGTCGCTGGCCTCCACTTGGATATAGTTGTTGCCCCGCTCATACTGTTTGGCGTACGCTGAAAAAAGGCTATCGGTGAATATGGGGTCGTCATAGCGGTCAAAGGAAACCCATGGGGATTGATCACAGCCCTCATAAAACTCTCTGACAACAATGCCTTGATTGGATGCGCCGCTGTCCATCCGCTCGCCGTGGATGAGATACCGCTTTCCCGGCTCTGCCACAAAGCCGCTGTCTCCAGGATAGACCTCTACGAGCACGCCGCTTTTTCCGTCATAGGAATACAGGTTCTCCCCAATGATTCCGCTGTAGTGGTCCAGAGCCAAGCGGAAGTTTACCAGTGTGTCGATGGAGGTCAACCTTCCGGTCTCTGGGTCGGTTTCAATATAACTGTCCCGGCGAAAGAAGCCGTCCTGATTTTTCAGCCAGTTCAGCTCCATGGAGAGGCCCCGGTCTTTGTCTATCAGGGTAACGGTTCCGTTCATCTGTTCGGTAACATATGCCGCTGACGTCTCCAATGGCGCACTGGAGTAATATGGAATATCCTCCCACACCCCCTTCCGGATATGGACGGTGCACCGGTCGTCGGAATAGATCAGGTATTCCTCGGGAAGATCCTCCAACTGTGCGGGACGCTCCTGAAAAGCGAATACCTCACTGAGTTGAAAGACCGACACCACCATCTTATCCTCATAGGGAATGGTGCCGTCCGGGCGCTGATAGCCGTCTGTCAGAACCATTCCCCGTTGTGTGGGTTCCCACAGCTCCACGCCCTGCACTTGGCTGTAGTCTCCCAGCTGGGAAAACGTCGCCCGGGCCGATTCATCGGCGGCATATTGGTCGGGGTAATTCTCTCCCTTGTACTCCACCAAGGCGATGGAGGTGTAGGTAGCGTCCATGGCTGCCAGCGTCTGAGCGCAATAGCTCCATAGCCCCAGTCCCAGGGACAGGGAGAGGGTGAGAAGGAAAATCAAAAGGGTGAAGAGAACGGTGCGACCACGAGAGCGCACGGTGCTGAGAATTCCATTGCGAAGAATCATAAACACACACCCTTTCCCTCAAGTGTGGCGGGCAATCGATTCCATCAATCTGCGTGGGTAAGGAGGGTAAAAATTTTGGTCCGTCCCACGGTACGTACGGCCAGAGCACATCCCGCCAAATAAAAGAGAGCAAAGCCAGCGGAAGCCAGCCAGACCATAGGCTTCCAACTCCAAAGGGTCAGGACCACTCCACTGAGAATACAACCCATCAGGCACAGTCCCATCTGTTCCAGGAAGAAGGAGCCAAACACCCGCTTTTTGGAGGCACCCAGCCCTCGCATGATGGCAAACTCCATGCGCCGACCATTGACCATGAGCCAGGACACCACAAAGCCCATAACTCCCATGAGGAGGAAGAGCACAGGGAAGAGAATTTGACTCAGGGTGATGTAGCGTCCCAGAGCCTCCACGGTCTGGGTAAAGGTGGAGTCGTTGAGCATGACTACGATGCGATTGCCGTTTAAATCCCCCGGGACAGAATATTCTTCCTGGGCCAGATAATCCCGGAAATCATCCAAATCATAGGCGGATTTCAGAGTGAAACGGCAACCCAGATAATCGACAATGTCGGTTTGCAAGCAACTCAGCGGCGCATAGAGGTTGTCAGCAGCTCCCCACGGAGTAAAGGAACCCACGATGCACACAGGAATATCGCCTGCCAGTTCCGTATAGACGGAAATTTGGTCGCCCAACTCCACCCCCTTCTCTTTCATCCAGCGTGTGCTGGCAACACAGGGAGTGATACCCTCCATGCCACTGGTGTAGTTGTTGGGCTCTGTCAGGAATCCCTCGTCCCAGCCCTCTAGCCATGTGATTTCCGGGCTTTTTTCGCTGTAAATAAAGTCTGGCGCAACTGCGAAGCCGTTGAGGAATATCATGTCTTCCTGCATTTCAATCCACCCAGCTCTGCGGTCCTGGCCATATACATTATCTGCGAATTGTGGCATGTCCTTGCTCAGCCAGTAGTGGTAGCTGCGATAGACCTGAATGTCAGACACCATACCGGATTCGCTGATCTGGAACGGATCGGATAGATGCAAATCTGTATACTGTCTTCCATTGGCAGAGGTAAATTGACCTGTGATGGTAGTATTGTCGTAAAGACTCCGGCGCTGGCTCTCCCAGCCCTGAGCGGTTACCATCAAAAAGCCCAAAAATCCGGATAACACCAGTGCCACTACGGGAACTACCACAGAGCGCCAACCGCCTCGGCGGGCAGAGAGCCAGGCAAAGCGCACAGCACCCTTCCCTGCGACACTGGTGCCGCTGCGGGGAACACGTACCCGGGTTTTACCCTGGCGAAGTGTGTTTTTTCGCTGCGCCTGGCCCACAAAGGCCACGCACAGGATCAGAGCAGCCACAAACACCACCACGCCTGCCACCAAGGCAGGCCAAAGAGGCACTTGTTGGGGCAGCTCTACCTCTTTGGTGGTGCCCAGAGCCCCGTTGCTGTACCGCCGGTCGGCGGCATACAGGGCACGGGCCCCTTGCAAGGCCAGCGCAATGAGCAGCTGCATGGAGGCGGCAGATACCGCCATGCCCACCAGTACAGCTACCCCTGCCACCAGGGTCACGCCGGAGAGGAGCCACAGCCGAATCTTACCCTTGGGCGTGCCCAGGGAGACCATCACGTCCACCGCCTGCTGCTGTCGCCCCACAAAGAGGAATGCAAATAGGCACAAGACAGCCAACACACCCACCAGGGAGGCAAACGTGACGCCCTGAGCCGTGGACTCCATGGCCTGTAGGGGCTGGGCAGCAGCTGCATAGCCCTGGTCATACAGGGTGATGCGCACCCCATCCGGAGCCATGGCTTCCATCTGGTCCACCGCCTCAACCGCACGGTTGTTGTCCAAAACAGCCCGACCCAACAGATAGCCAAACAGGGGCGCTTGAGGTAGATCCTCTCCCCTGGAAACCCAGATGCGCCCCTCGTAGCCGCTGGCCTGGTTCACAATCCCAACCACGGTCCAGCCTCGAGTGTCGTCCGTTTCTCCCAAGGCAAAGGGGTCGTATTCGGTAGACTGCATCATGGACAGAGAGATGGTGTCCCCCACCTTCAAATTCAGCTGTTTGGCAATGTCCTGCGTTATGGCGCATACGCCGCTCTCCCCCGCTTCGGGATATCGCCCGTCGATGAGATACAAGGTTCCTTGTTGGAAGGGCTCCAGAGCGGCGATGTGATCGCTGGATTCCACTTGGATGTAGTTGTTGCCCAACTCATATTTTTGGGCGTACTCTGTAAAGATGCTGTCGTTGAATACTGGGTCATCATAACTGTCAAAGGCCACCCAGGGCGACTGGTCACAGCCCTCGTAGAACTCCGTCACCCGAATGGCACGGCTGGAACTGCCGCTGTCATACAGTTCTCCGTGGAGGAGGTAACGCTTTCCGGGCTCGGGTACAAAACCACTGTCCCCGGGGTCAATTTCCACCAGAACACCACTCTTCCCCTCATAGGAGTAGAGATTTTTCCCGATGATGCCTGTATACCCTGCCGGAGCCTGTCGATATCCCAAGAAATATTCTTCCCAATAGCTCTCACCTGTGGCAGGGTCTGTCTCATAGGACTCTCCACGATCGAAGACGTTCCCCGCCTCCTCCATCCAGCTCAAATCCAATGTGATGTCGCGGGTCTCGTCTATTAGAGTGAGTCTAGGGCTGGCAACCACTCGGACATCCTCTTTTCTGCTGGAGAGCAGGGAATAATACTGAATATCTTCCCACATGCCCTCCTTGGTTTTTACAGTGCAGGTGGGGCCTTCCCGAATCATATACTCCTCCGGGAGGTCTTCCAGCTCAATGGCGAAGGACTCTTGAACGTACTTCTGGGTGATCTGGAACACAGCCAAAACCACCTGGTTCTCATAGGGAATGGTGCCGTCCGGACGCTGATATCCCTCGGACAGGGCAACGTCCCAATCGGTGGTCTCCCACAGCGTTACCCCAGGCACCTGGCTATAGTCCCCCAACTGTGCCAGGGACTGGCGGGCGGTATCGTCCGCTGCATAGGGGTCGGGATAGTTCTCTCCCATGTGTTCCACCAGGGCAATGGAGGTGTATGCCTGGTCCATGGCCTCCAGCGTCTGGGCGCAATAGCTCCACAGGGCCATTCCCAGGGACAGGGAGAGGGTCAAAAGCAGGATGAGCAGGCTGAATAGGACGGTACGCCCTCGGGCCCGAACTGTACTGAGAATACCGTTTCGTATCACCATGGGATTCGCCTCCTCACCTTACCACCTGACCGTCTTTCAGTTCCAGAATGTCATCTGCTTTCTGGGCCAGGGTGCGGTCGTGGGTGACAATGATGACACAGTACCCGTCGTCATGGGCCAAACTCTGGAGGATGGAATAGATATTCTCACTGTTGGCCGTATCCAGGTTTCCGGTGGGTTCGTCCGCCAAGAGAATTTTGGTGTCCATGCCCAGGGCGCGGGCAATGGCCACCCGCTGCTGCTCACCGCCGGAGAGCATGGTGGGATAACGGCCCAGCACGGTCTCGGGCAGTCCTACTTTTTTCACCAAAATCTTAGCCTTTTCCTTTGCCTCCTTGGGGCTTGTCCCCCGCAGCTCCATGGGGTACATCACATTTTCCGCCACCGTGAGCAAGGGGAACAGCCGGAAATTTTGATAAATCACCGCCACCTGCTCCCGACGGTACTGCTCCAACTTCATTTGGCTGGTGGCCACATCGTGGCACAGCACCTCTCCTTCTGTGGGCAGGTCCAGCCCCGCCAACAGAGAGAGCAACGTGGTTTTTCCGCTGCCCGATTTGCCCACCACGGCGTACACCTTTCCACCATCAAAGGATGCGGTGATGTTCCGCAGGGCCTCTACCTTTTGATACTGCGTCTGATACGTATAGCTGACGTCTCTAAGTTCCAATACTCCCATGATTCACCGCTCCTTTTTTTGCATTTTGTGGTTTGTTTAAGTATACAACATGCCACAAAATGATGCAACGGCTCTATGGTCAAAATAACCATATTGGTGAATGACATATTGACATTTCTCGATGGATTGAATATACTGCCATTAGATTGAAATTCTTCGATGCGATAGGAGGGATTACTGTGCGAGATCACGCCTCAGATATGAGGGTGTTTAAGGCCTTTTGCGATGTGAATCGGCTGCAAATTTTGGAGCTATTGCGCAGCGGTGAGAAGTGTGCCTGTGCGCTGTTGGAGCATTTACACATCAGCCAGTCCACCCTCTCCTATCACATGAAGATTCTCTGTGACTCCGGTGTGGTGGTGGGACGTACGGAGGGAAAGTGGACCCACTATTCCCTGCGGGAGGAGGGCTGTGCCTATGCCCGGCAGCGGTTGGAGGAATTGACGGACACCTCGGCTGCTGGCACCTCAGACAACTGCTGTGGATGAGAAAACCATCTGTTTCTTGAGATGGTTTTTTCTCAACTTGTTCAAATCGAAATTTTTAGAACTGTAATTGGAGGTATGGATTAGATGGAATGGATCAGATCAGGTTGGCTCTTCTTCCAAGATCAAGTCTTGGGAATGAAATGGCTCAACGAACTCATTGGAAATGGTCTGGCTGCGGTGGGACTGGATGGAACCCTGGGCGGGATTGTCCAATTTTTCCTCTACGACACCATTAAAATCTTTGTCTTGCTCTCGGTGCTAATTTTCGGCATCTCGTATTTGCAGAGTTACTTTCCACCCCAGCGTACCAAGAAGATTCTGGGTCGATTCCAGGGCCTGTGGGCCAATGTGGTTGCGGCTCTACTGGGGACGGTGACTCCCTTCTGTTCCTGTTCGTCTATCCCCATTTTTATGGGATTTACCAGTGCCGGGCTTCCGGTGGGTGTGACCTTCTCCTTCCTCATCTCCTCCCCCATGGTGGATTTGGGTTCCCTGGTGCTGCTGATGAGCGTGTTCGGCACCCGCGTGGCGGTGTTGTATGTGCTGCTGGGGCTGGTCATTGCCGTAATCGGCGGCACGCTTCTGCAAAAGCTGGGGATGGAACGGTATGTGGAGGATTTCATCCGACATGCGCCCCACATCGAAAGCCAGAGCGGCACCCTGACCCGGCGAGATCGTGTAGACTATGCCAAGGGTCAGCTGGTGAACACGGCGAAAAAGGTGGCCCCGTATGTTTTCCTGGGCGTGGGTATCGGCGCACTGATTCACAACGTGGTGCCCCAGACCTGGGTGGAGATGGTGCTGGGCAGCCAAAATCCCCTGGCGGTGATTCTGGCCACTCTGGTAGGAGTGCCCATGTACGCCGATATTTTCGGCACCATCCCCGTGGCGGAGAGTTTGCTGTTTAAGGGGGCTGGACTGGGCACTGTGCTGTCCTTTATGATGGCGGTGACGACTTTGAGCCTTCCCTCCCTCATCATGCTGAAACAGGCGGTGAAGCCCCGGCTGCTGGCGGCCTTTATCGGGATCTGTACCCTGGGCATCATCCTGGTTGGGTATTTTTTCAATGCCATTCAAGTTTTGTTAGTTTAATTATAGGAGGAATGTAATATGGCACTGTTTGGATTTGGTAAGAAGAAAAAAGAGGAGCAGACGGTCTCCTGTTCCTGTCAATGTGGTTGTTCTGCACCTGGAGTGGCCCCCAAGTCCGGGGCAGCCATTCAGGTGATGGGCACCGGCTGTGCCTCCTGCCACACCCTGCTGGAGAACACCCGGGAGGCGGTGCGTAGTCTGGGTCTGAATGTAGATGTGGAATATGTTCAGGACATGGCCACCATTGCCGGTTACGGGGTGATGAGCCTCCCTGCCCTGGTGGTGCATGGCAAGGTGGTATCCACCGGAAAGGTGCTTAAGCCCGCCCAGATCGAAGCCCTGCTGAAGGATGGCAAGGAATAAAGGAGATGAATGACATGGGAAAACCCAAGGTTACGTTTGTGTGCGTTCACAACTCCTGCCGCAGTCAGATGGCGGAGGCCCTGGGCAAAAAGTTGGCGGGAGATGTATTTGAGAGCTACTCCGGCGGCACCGAGGTAAAAGACCGCATCAATCCCGACGCCGTGCGCATGATGAAACAGCTCCACGGCATCGACATGGAGGAAACCCAGTACAGCAAGCTGGTCTCCCAACTGCCCCAGCCGGATGTGGTAATTTATATGGGGTGTAATGTCAGCTGTCCGGCCTTTACGGCCCCCTATACGGAGAATTGGGGTCTGGAAGACCCCACTGGACAGAGTGACGAGGTGTTTGAAGAAACGATTCGAACCATTTATAACAAGATTCTAGCACTCAAGGAAAAACTCTCTTGAGAGAAATCACTCCCCCGTACTCGGTGAAACTTGTTCCGAGCACGGGGGGTTTTTGTTTCTCTACTTGGCATTTGAGGCGAGATGAGATATGATGAATTTATCAAAATCAGGGAGGAGGCCGACCTATGGAAACCTACCACGTTGTACCCGATGCCCCCGAGTCCCGTTCTGATCCGACGCCCAGCTGGCAGACCACGATGACCCAAATCCTCTGGGGATTGGCCCTGAGCACCCTTACCCTGGAGATTCCTCTGCTGCAAGAGCTGCTGTCCTTCCTTGGTTTACTCCTGTTATACTTGGGCTTCCGAGCCGTACGACGGGAAAACAAATGGCTGTTCCGCTGTTATGTCTTCACCGCAGTGCGTTGTATCGCCCTGGTACCGATCTTTGCCCTAAACGCCACCATCTTTCAAAATCAATTCTATACCTCTGCTTTGGGATATCTGACAAACCTGGCGTCGATGTTCCTGGTGCTGGTCACCCTATTCGCCCTGTGGCGGGGACTGCTTCAGCTGCGAAAGGCCTCCGGAGTGGAGGCATCCACCAGATCCGCCGGTGGACTGGTGGTGTGGTATGTGGGCTTGGCCCTGCTGTCCGTGGTTGGAATGATTGGGCTGTTTGGATTTCTCGTTCTGATCATTCTCTATGTCTTTTGCCTCTACCGTATCTTCCGATTCTCTCAGGCAGTCACCGCCGCCGGATACCCGCTCCCTCGGCTGCGAGTTTGGCTCTCAGAGGGACGGTTTGCGCTGTGTTTCACTGGGTGCATTCTGGTGGGCGTGGCAGGCGGATTTCTCTTCTTCCACAGTTACTCCATGGATTGGATGCTGCTGTCTGCTCCGCCCTCTTCTCAAGAACAAGAAATCAAAGAAAAGCTTCGAGACTTGGGCTTCCCAGACACGGTTTTAAATGACCTCTCTATGGAGGATTTGCAGGATTGTCAGGGCGCCCAGCAGGTGGTGGTGGATGAGTACACCCGCTCCTTTGAGGAACATACCACCTCCGAGGGTAAAGTACCTCAGCTGCACCTGACAGGCATTGGGGTGCAGTTGTCCGAAGAGCCGGAGCGTTGGAAGCTCATCCACCACTTCCAGTGGGAGGATAGCCCCGCCTTTTACGGTACAGAGTCGTTCCAACTCACCCCTGCCTACACCAACACCTCGTATTGGATTCCTGCCGAAGATGCGGTGCACGGCCGCCTTCTGTACGACGACAACGGCGCGACCTTCGTCTCTCCCTATGCCCGCATGGAGAAAGCCTCTTACACCTACGACTCCATCTTTTGGGGCCAGCAAACGAATTCAGATTGGTTCGCCTCCTTCTCTCTTCCTCGTCAGGGAAGCAATCACCGGGGCTATGTGGCATACTCTGTGTTTCCCACTTCTCCTGGCGAAACAGTCTGGATCGATTCTTGGGTTCAGTACACCCACCAGACTTCACCATTTCAGTACCCGGTGCTCACGGCCACAGACCACCAGCAAAAGAGTCCCTCTTTAGGGGCGGGACGCCCCTTTTCCACCGTTCAAACCATGCTGCAATTTGCCCCTTAACCTCTGAAAGTTCAATGCAAAACAGGGATTCCTCCATTTTGGGGAGGAATCCCTGTTTTCATTACAGAATGTCGATGTACTCCCCGCTGAGGGCCTTGTTCATGCTGCGTACGGCACAGAACTTGCCACACATGGAACAGCTGTCCTCGTGCTCCGGGGCCCGGTCATCCCGGATGCCCTTGGCGGTCTCCGGGTCAATGGCACATTCCCACTGCTTGTCCCAGTCGAAGGTCCGCCGGGCATCGGCCATGGCGTCGTCCAGGTCTCTGGCGTGGGGGATTTTCTTGGCGATATCCGCGGCGTGGGCAGCAATGCGGGAGGCGATGATTCCCTGCTTCACGTCCTCCACATTGGGCAGAGCCAAATGTTCGGCGGGGGTCACATAGCACAGGAAGGCAGCGCCTGCCGAAGCGGCCACTGCCCCGCCGATGGCGGCAGTGATGTGGTCGTAGCCAGGGGCGATATCCGTGACAAGGGGACCAAGCACATAGAAGGGAGCGCCCATGCAAATGGTCTGCTGGAGCTTCATATTGGCCTCAATCTGGTCCAGGGGCATGTGGCCGGGGCCCTCCACCATCACCTGTACGTCTTTGGCCCAGGCTCGGCGGGTCAGCTCGCCCAGGCGTACCAGTTCCTCAATCTGGCACACGTCACTGGCATCGGCCAGACAGCCGGGGCGACAGGCATCTCCCAGGGAAATGGTCACGTCATATTCCCGACAGATATCCAGAATCTCATCGAAATACTCATAGAAGGGGTTTTCCTCCCCGGTCATGCTCATCCAGGCAAACACCAGGGAGCCGCCCCGGGAGACGATGTTCATTTTCCGCTTGTGGTTTTTGATCTGGTCGATGGTTTTGCGGGTAATGCCGCAGTGGAGGGTGACAAAGTCCACCCCGTCCTGGGCGTGGAGTCGTACCACGTCGATGAAGTCCTTGGCGGAGAGTGTGGCCAGATCCCGCTGATAGTGGATGACACTGTCGTATACGGGGACCGTGCCGATCATGGCGGGGCACTCCTGGGTCAGCTTCCGGCGGAACGGCTGGGTGTTGCCGTGGGAGGACAGGTCCATGATGGCCTCCGCCCCCATATTCACTGCTGCCATCACCTTCTGCATCTCCACGTCATAGTCTTTGCAGTCCCGGGACACCCCCAGATTGACGTTGATTTTGGTGCGAAGCATAGAACCCACGCCGTTGGGGTCCAGACAGGTGTGGAGTTTATTGGCACAGATGGCCACCTGTCCTTTGGCTACCAGCTCCCGAATCTCCTCCTCCGTGCGGTACTCTTTGGCGGCCACCGCCTTCATCTCCGGGGTGATGATGCCCTGACGGGCTGCGTCCATCTGGGTTGTGTATGTTCTCATGTTGATCTCTTCCTTTCTGGATGCGGGTTGGATGAGCGTTGAAACAGAAACAGCGGGGATACCTGACTTGGTATCCCCGCTGATGACGGCATATGTCTCCCTACGTTGGCATTATCCAAATCAGGTCCATGGGTCGAAGGGCACACCTTCCTCTCAGCCTGTCTACAAGCTCCCCGTTTTCAATTGTAAGCAATGGTATTATACAACGTTTCAGAAGAGAACTCAAGAAGTTTTTCCAGCCAGGTTCAGCCCCCGGTACCGGTTGAAACAGGCGAAGATCTCCTGTCGTCTGGGCCGTGCCAAAAAGGCTCCCTCACGACCGCACAGCGCTTCCAGGCCCTTGCGGTCCATGATTTGTTCCAGTTCCTCCACTACTTGTTGTAGGGTGCGTCTGCCGTCCATGAGATACTTCTGGGCATATACCAAGCAGTATCCCAGTGCGGTGAGCTGTTCCGGGTCGGTGAGCTGCTCCACGTACCGAAGGTCGATGGTCTCGCGGTTAATGGATACCCCATCCCGCCCCAAGGTTTTCAGTTTTGCGCGATCACCTTGGCCAAACTCCTCCGATCTACGGGGACAGCGGTGTACATTGGGAGCCGGTGCAGGCTCCAGGTGGGCACAGGTGGAGGGGAATGCCTGTGCCGCCTCTTTGGCCAGTGCGGTAATGTCCCTGGGGATATATCGGTCCATTTGAATGATGTGGTGAGCGGGGTGGAAATAGGCGCCAGAGCTGCCTGCCACCAAAATGGTGGAGATACCGTGGGTGTGATACAGCTCTTCCACACGCTCCAAAAACGGGGTGATGGGCTCCATGTCTCGGTGAATGACCCGCTGCATCAGCTCGTCCCGAATCATGAAGTTGGTGGCGCTGGTGTCCTCATCCATGAGCAGCAGAGAGGTTCCAGCCTCCATACTCTCCACCACATTGGCAGCCTGGGAGGTACTGCCGCTGGCGTCCTGGGTGGTGAAGCGGGTGGTGTCTTTTCCATTGGGCAGATGGTTTATGAACATGGAGATATCCGTCTGGGCAATGCTTCGGCCATCTTCTGCCCGGATTTTAACGGCGGTATGATCCGTGATGACGTATTCCCGTCCATCCCCGGAAATGTGGTTGTATACCCCTGCCTCCAGTGCCTTGAGCAGGGTGGATTTTCCGTGATATCCACCGCCCACAATGAGGGTGATGCCTTTAGGGATACCCATGCCGGTGACAGTTCCCCGGTGTGGCAGTTCCAAGGTGACAGACAACTCCTGGGGTGACTGAAATGGTACACTGCCCTTCATGGGCTGGGCAGAGATGCCAGTGGCTCGAGGTAGGATGCTGCCATCTGCCACGAAGGCACACAGACCCAGTTTGGGAAGTATTTCACGAATATACTGCTGGTCCTCCGCCAGATCTGCCACCCCTTTCAGCCGCTTCCCGTCCAAATTTCGGTACATGAGGGATGCTTCCACGCACTGGGGCAGGAACTCAAACAGCATCTTTCTCAGTTCTCCGGCGTTTACCGTACGGCCATTGGCGGGAAATCCTGCCTCAAAGCGCAATACGATATCTCCGGTGGCTGGATCCAGGTTGCATGCCGTGCGCTCCAATACCTCCTGTCCACAGCGGCTGGTGGAAATAAGCCCGCTGTGCCCGGAGCCTCTGGCCAGTCCGGACACTTGCCCAGCTTTCCGGGCAAACAAGCGGGTGATGGCGTCTTGTAAGGCGATGCGCTGACAGGGCATTTGGTACAGCGCACGAGGGAATCCGGCCTTCTCTCCTTTGACATGGATGCTCAGTTTGGAGGGAGCGGCAAAGGGGTCTCCTTGAACGTGGTCAATGGACAGCACATAGCCCGGAAACTGATAGGCTCCTCGGGTATCCTTATAGGCCGGGTAGCTCCTTCGGTCTATGCGGGTGAGCAGCTGTTGAAGTTGTGCAGCGGTCTGCATGGTCTTGCCCTCCTGATACACATGGTTTCTGTTTCCCAGTATACCCCACCCCCTGCCCCGGTTCAAGTGGTGTACATGGCCATAAAATCCGCTGGACGAAATTAAAAAAGTCCAGCAACCCAAAGGCTGCTGGACTTTTTGGCGGAGACGGTGGGATTCGAACCCACGGACGGTTTTACCCGTCAAACGATTTCGAGTCGTTCTCGTTATGACCACTTCGATACGTCTCCATCAATGATAGCTGATATAGAATACATGATTTTCCTCCAAAAGTCAACGTTCTTTTTCGCTACTACAGGTTATAGTAAGATATTGACAGCATTTAATGGGAATTTAAGGGCTCGTAATCATTTTTTACGAAAACAACACATAGTATACTAAAAGTATATGCGCTTTCATTTGCTTTTTTGTGCATCTTGACTTTATTGTTCTATCGCAGTATAATGAAAGCCACAAAATAAACCACAGCATCATTACCTCATGAGTTGTTCGAGGAATTGGGAGGCATATACCTTGAATCACACCGAATATCTCAACGATGCCATCGCCCGTTTCAGCGCCGGAACCAGCCACGACGCCTATCGATTTATGGGCTGTCACAAGGAGGTCCGGGACGGAAAGGAGGGCTATGTGTTCCGTGTCTGGGCCCCTCATGCCCGCTCTGTCCGGGTTTTGGGCCGATTTAATGACTGGGACACCGATGTGCCGGCCATGGACAAGCTTACCGATGGAATTTGGGAGCAGTTTTTGCCCGAGGCCAAACACTTTGACGAGTACAAATTCTACATCGAACGCCCGGATGGCTCCTTTGTCTTCAAGAGCGATCCCTACGGCGTACATACCTGCACTCGGCCCGAAACTGCCAGCAAGATCTATGATCTGGACGGCTTTGAGTGGACCGATCAGGAGTATTGTGCCGCCCGGGCCAAGGAGCAGCCGCTCACCCGTCCTCTGAACATCTATGAGCTGCACCTGGGGTCCTGGCGTAAGCATGCCGATGGCAACTACATGACCTACGAGGAATACGCCAAGGATTTGGTCAAGTATGTCAAGGATATGGGCTATACCCACATCGAGCTGCTTCCCATCAGCGAGTATCCCTTTGAGCCCTCCTGGGGCTATCAGGTCACTGGATATTATGCCCCCACCTCCCGGTACGGCACACCCAAGGACTTTATGAAGTTTGTAGACATCTGCCACAGCGCAGGTATTGGTGTGATTTTGGACTGGGTGGGCGCGCACTTCCCCAAGGATGAGACGGGTCTGTATGAGTTCGACGGCGGTTGCTGTTACGAGCCCTCCGACCCTCTGCGCAAGGAGCACCCGGACTGGGGCACCCACATTTTCGATTATGGCCGTTACGAGGTGCGGTCCTTCCTCATCTCCAATGTGGTCTACTGGTTAGACATGTACCATGTGGACGGCATTCGAGTGGACGCCGTGGCTTCCATGCTCTATCTGGACTACGGACGCCGGGATGGTCAGTGGCGCCCCAACCAGTACGGCGGCAATACCAATCTGGACGCGGTGAAGTTCTTACAGGACATGAGCGCCGCTGCCTTCGAATTTAACCCCGGCGCTCTGGTCATCGCCGAGGAGTCCACCGCCTTCCCCATGGTCACCAAGCCTGGGTATGACGGCGGATTGGGCTTTAACTTCAAGTGGAATATGGGCTGGATGCACGACATGCTGGATTATATGTCTACCGATCCCCTGTTCCGCAAGGGCCGTCACAACAACATTACCTTCTCTCTGACCTACGCGTTCTCGGAAAACTTTATCCTCCCCCTCTCTCATGACGAGGTGGTCCACGGTAAGTGCTCCCTGCTCAACAAGATGCCGGGAGACTACGAGGAGAAGTTCCAGAATCTCCGGGCCTTCTACGGCTATATGATGACCCATCCCGGCAAAAAGCTGGTGTTCATGGGCGGAGAGTTCGGTCAGTTTATTGAATGGGATTTCACCAAGGAACTGGACTGGTTCCTTTTGGAATATGATAAGCACCGTCAGCTGCAAGACTATGTCCGGGATTTGAATCACTTCTACCTGGCCCATCCTGCCCTGTGGCAGAATGACAACGATTGGCACGGCTTCCAGTGGATTGCCTGTGACGACAACAGCCAGAGCGTGATCTCCTTCCGGCGCGTGGATGCCAAGGGAAAAGAGGTTGTGGTTGTGTGCAACTTCTGCCCGGTCACCCGCGAGCACTACTGCATCGGTGCGGCCAAAGCCGGTACTTATATTCCTGTTTTGTCCAGCGACGACGTGAAATATGGTGGCACTGGTATCCCGCTCAAGCCGGTCAAGGCCAAGGCGAAACCCATGCACGGGCTGAAATACTCCATCGAATTGACTCTGCCGCCCCTCTCCACCGTATATTACGAGCGAGAGGCGCCCCAGAGAACCCGCAAGACGGTGGAAGGCGTGCCCAGCGCAAAGGTGAAAAAAACCAGAGTTTCCAAAAAACAATCCGCTGGCAAAAAGGCCAGCAAATAACCATCGCATATAACCAGCGAGGAAAGATGAATTAGGGGGGCTTCACTGTGATCGAACGAAAAAAAGAATGCATCTCCATGCTCTTGGCCGGCGGCCAGGGCAGTAGATTGTATGTACTGACAGAAAACACCGCAAAACCCGCCGTGCCTTTCGGCGGCAAGTATCGCATCATTGACTTCTCTCTCTCCAACTGCGTCAACTCCGGCATTGATACCGTGGGTATTCTCACCCAGTATCAGCCCCTGGAGCTCAACGACTACATCGGCAACGGCCAGCCTTGGGACCTGAACCGGAATTTCGGCGGCGCCCATGTGCTTCCTCCCTATACCAAGACCACCAGCAACCAGTGGTATAAGGGCACGGCCAACGCCATCTATCAGAACATCCCCTTCATCGAGAGATATCAGCCCGAATACGTGCTTATTCTCTCCGGTGACCACATCTATAAGATGGATTACAACAAGATGCTGCAGTTCCATAAGGAGAAGGGCTCCGAGTGCACCATTGCAGTCATCAACGTCAGCATGGAAGACGCCACTCGTATGGGCATTATGAGCACCGACGAGAACCAGGCCATCGTGGACTTCGAGGAAAAGCCTGCCCATCCCAAGAGCACCCAGGCCTCCATGGGTGTGTACATCTTCACTTGGGCCGCTCTGAAGAAGTACCTGATCGCCGACGAGGCCGACCCCAACTCCGAGAACGACTTCGGCAAGAACGTCATCCCCGCCTTCCTGCGGGACGGCCGCCCCATGTATGCCTATCCCTTTGAAGGCTACTGGAAGGACGTGGGCACTCTGGGCAGTCTGTGGGATGCCAACATGGACCTGTTGGACCCCAAGGACCCCCTGGATATGCGTAACCCCCACTCCAAGATCTATGCCCGGAACTATGCCAGCCCCTCTACCATGATCGCCCCCTCCTCCAAGGTGTCCAACTCCTTCATCACCGAGGGCTGCCGCATCAAGGGTACGGTGGAGAACTCCGTGATCTACACCGGCTGCGAGGTGGAAGAAGGCGCTGTGGTCAGCGGCACCGTCCTGATGCCCAACACCATCGTCCGCAAGGGCAGCACCGTCAGCTACGCCATCGTGGGTGAGCAGTGTGTCATCGAAGAGAACGTCACCATCGGCGCACGCCCGGAGGACTGCCTGGGCGAGGATTGGGGTATCAGCGTTGTGGGTCATAAGAAGACCATCCCCTCTGGCACCGTGATCAAACCCAAGGAAATTGTTTAAGGGGGGCTACAAAGATGAAAATGTGTGGAATTATTTTCTCCGAGATGTATTCGGATGAGTTGAACGCTTTTACCCATGACCGCAACATGGCGGCTATCCCCTACGGCGGCCGTTACCGCCTGGTGGACTTCGCCCTGTCCAACATGGTCAACTCCGGCATCACCAGCGTGGGCGTGCTGGCCAAGCAGCACTACCACTCTCTGATGACCCACCTGGGCAACACCCAGGAGTGGGACCTGAACCGCAAGAACGGCGGCCTGCAGATTCTCCCCCCCTACGCCAGCGAGAGCCTGAACCAGGCCAACCGCGGCAAGCTGGACGAGCTGCGTAACGCTCTGGACTTCCTCCGGGAGGACACCTCTCCCTATGTGGTGATGGCAGATGCCCACGTGATCTGCAACATGGACTTCCGCCCCGTGGTGGAGTCCCACATCAACAGCGGCTGTGACATCACTGTGGTTGCCACTCAGAGCAAGATGAGCAACAGCAACACCTACAAGTCCGTCATCCAGGTGGATGGGAACATGCGGGTCACCAGCTACGCTCTGGACCACGTGCCCCAGCCCGGCGACTACTGCGGCATGAGCATCATGGTTATGGACCGTCAGGTGCTCATTGACACCGTGTCTGAGTTCACCGCCCGGGGTGTCTACTTCCTGGAGCGTGACTTCATTCAGTCCCGCTTCAACACCGGGGACCTGTCCATCAACATCTATCCCTTCACCGATCCCGTCCTGCGGGTCAACGACATTGAGAGCTATTTCAGCAGCAATATGGCTCTGCTGGACGAGGGCATCAGCAATGCCCTGTTCCGTCCTGACCGTCCCATCTATACCCGTGTCAACGACGAGGTTCCCTCTCACTACGGCATGGACTGCAACATCTCCGGCTGTATCATCGCCGACGGCTGCATTTTGGATGGCAATGCGGAGCACTCCGTCATTGGCCGTGGCGTACGCATCGCCAAGGGTGCCACAGTGAAGAACTGCATCATCATGCAGGGCAGTGTCATCGGCGAGGGCGCCAGCCTGGAGAACGTCATTGTGGACAAGTGGGCCACCATCACCGCCGGCAGCCAGCTCAAGGGCCTGGAGACTGCTCCCGTGATCATCCGCAAAGGAGTCACTGTATGAAAATCTTATTTGCCGCCAGTGAAGCCGCTCCCTTTTTAAAAACGGGAGGGCTGGGCGACGTGGCATCTGCGCTGCCCAAAGCGCTCAGTGCCGATGAAAACGCACAGGTGGCTGTCTTTCTCCCCTACTACAAGGCTATCAAAGACAGTCCCCGGTGGGACATTGAGTTTCTCTGTAACTTCCGGGTGCCTCTGTCCTGGCGCAGCGTGTACTGCGGTGTGTTCCGTGCCAAGGACACCCAGAGAAACCTGCAGTACTACTTCATCGACAATGAGTACTACTTCTATCGGGACAACGCCTACGGCTACTACGACGACGGCGAGCGCTTCGCCTTCTTCTCCAAGGCCGTTTTGGAGTCCCTGCAATACCTCAACTGGTATCCCGATGTCATCCACGCCAACGACTGGCAAACTGCCATGATTCCCGTCTTTCTCCGGGCCTTCTACATGGGTCTGGATGCCTACCAGCCCATCCGCACCCTGTTTACCATCCATAACATGGAGTATCAGGGCAAAGCGCCGGACTCCTTTGTGGACGAGGTGCTGGGCTTGCCGGAGGATTGGCGGGGTACCACCCAGTTTGACGGCTGCACCAACATGATGAAGGCCGCCATTCTGGTGTCTGACCGGGTGAGCACCGTCTCCCGCACCTATGCCTACGAAATTCAGGACCCCTATTACGCCCACGGGCTGGACGGGGTGCTGCGCCACCACAGCTATAAGCTCATCGGCGTGGTCAACGGCATCGACACCGATGTCTTTGACCCCTCCACCGATCCCCTGATCCCGGTGAATTACACCTGTGACCAGTTGGACAAGAAGGCGGAGAACAAGCGGGCGCTCCAGGAAAAGCTGGGATTGGAGTGCCGGGATGACGTGCCCATGGTGATTATGATCACCCGTCTGGTCTCCCACAAGGGTCTGGACCTGGTGCAGGCTGTCATGGATGACCTGATGCAGGAGGATATCCAGTTGGTCATTATCGGCACAGGCGAGCAGAATTATGAGGATATGTTCCGCTCCTATGCCGACCAGTACCCGGAAAAGATGTCTGCTAACATCGTTTTCGACAACAAATTGGCTCACGAGACGTACGCCGGCGGCGATCTGGTGCTGATGCCCTCCAAAATGGAGCCCTGTGGCCTGACGCAGCTCATCGCCATGCGCTACGGCACCGTACCCATCATCCGGGAGACCGGCGGATTGTACGATACCGTACCCGCTTTGAACCCGGAGACCATGGAAGGGCGCGGCTTTACCTTCAAAAGTTACAACGCCCATGACATGCTGGATGCTGTCCGGCGCGCTGCTGCTTTCTATCAGGACAGCAAGCACTGGAAGCTCCTGCAAAAAAATGACATGAAATTTGATAGTTCTTGGAATCAGTCCGTCCAGGAGTATTGGCAAATCTATCGTTCCATGTTATAATTGTGCCGTGTTGCCTCCCCCCGATTACAGCCCGCTCATGCGGGCTGTGCTCGGGTACGGGCAACACGGTTTTCAAATTTTTGCGGATGCCTTGTGATCCGCACAGAGGAGTTCAGTTTCATGAATCAGAAACAGATTATTGAAAAACTGGAAGAGACCTTGTTACGACGCTATGGCTGTCATTCTGACACCGCCTCTCCCCAACAGATCTACCGCTGTCTCTGCTATCTCGTCAATGAGATGCTGGTAGAAAAGAACACACAGTTTAACCGCAAGACCAACAAGGACCAGGACAAGCAGGTATACTACATGTCCATGGAGTTCCTGGTTGGTACCTCCCTGCGGAATAATTTGTATAATTTAGGTCTGGAAGAGCTGTTCACCCAGGCACTGGATAAGTGCGGCATCGACATCCACGACCTGTATGAGATGGAGCCTGATGCCGGTTTGGGCAACGGCGGTCTGGGCCGTCTGGCCTCCTGCTATATGGATTCTGCCACCACTCTGGGCATTCCCTGCACAGGCTATTCCATTCGCTATGAGTTCGGTATCTTCAAGCAGAAGATCATCGACGGCTGGCAGATGGAGTTTCCCGATGACTGGCTGACCATGGGCGATGTGTGGCTGGTGCCCCGAGAGGACGAGGCCGTGGAGGTCAAGTTCGGCGGCGAAGCCCACGGCTGGGACGACAACGGCAAGTACCGTGTGGCCCACGTCAACTATCAGTCCGTCATGGCTGTGCCCAACGATATGTATATTTCCGGCCACGACACCGATGCCGTGAACAAGCTGGTGCTGTGGAGCGCCAAGTCTCCCCGCAGCTTCGATATGACCGCTTTCTCTCGTGGCGACTATGCCAAGGCCCTGGAGGGCGACACCATGGCTGAGGTCATCTCCAAGGTCCTATACCCTGCCGATGACCACATTGCTGGCAAGCGGCTGCGCCTGCGCCAGCAGTATCTGCTGGTATCTGCCTCCCTCCAGACCATTTTGCGCAAGCACCTGAAGACCTATCGCAGTCTGGATAACCTGGCCGACAAGGTGTCCATCCACATCAACGACACCCACCCCGCTCTGTGCGTGCCCGAGCTGATGCGTCTGCTGCTGGACGAGTACGACTACGGCTGGGACGAGGCCTGGGAGATCACCTGCAACACCCTGTCCTACACCAACCACACCGTTATGAGCGAGGCGCTGGAGCGTTGGAGCGAGAGCCTCTTCTCCGAGCAGATGCCCCGTGTGTATCAAATTGTGTGCGAGATCAACCGCCGCCTGGTGGAGGATCTGCGGGCCAAGTATGGCAACGACATGGGTAAGATCAACTACATGGCTGTCATCGCCAACGGCGAGATTCGCATGGCCAACCTGTGTCTGGCCGCCTGCCACAAGATCAACGGCGTGTCCAAGCTGCACACTGAGATTCTCAAGAACAGCATCTTCCGGGACTATTACCAGATGGAGCCCAACCGCTTCCTCAACGTCACCAACGGCATCGCCTACCGCCGCTGGCTGTGCCAGTCCAACCCCGACCTCAGCGCTCTGCTCAAAGAGCTCATTGGCGACGGGTTTGTCAAGGACTCCAGAGAGTTGGAGAAGCTGCTGAAGTACCGGGACGATGCCAGCGTGCTCAGCCGCCTGCAGGAGATCAAGCTGGCCAATAAGCAGCGCCTCAGCGATTTGATTCTCCAGCGCAACGGCATCCAGGTGGACCCCAATTCCCTGTTTGACGTCCAGATCAAGCGTCTGCACGAGTACAAGCGCCAGTTGCTCAACGTCCTCCAGATTCTGCACATGTATCTGGAGATCAAGCACAACCCCAATGCCCCCTTCCAGCCCCGCACCTTCATCTTTGCCGCCAAGGCCTCCGCTGGATACATCATGGCAAAGCAGATCATTCAGCTCATCTGCGCGGTGTCCCGCCTGGTCAACTCCGACCCCGTGGTGCGCGACAAGCTGAAAGTGGTGTTTATGGAGGACTACAACGTCTCTCTGGCTGAGAAGATCATCCCTGCCGCCGAAATCTCCGAGCAGATTTCCATTGCCGGCAAGGAGGCCAGCGGCACCGGTAACATGAAGCTAATGATTAACGGCGCCGTTACCTTGGGTACACTGGATGGGGCCAATGTGGAGATTCGGGAGCAGGTGGGCGATGAGAACATCGTGCTCTTTGGTCTGCGTACCCCCGAGGTCAACGACCTGTGGCATCACGGGTACAATCCCCTCGTATATATTCATAACGATCCCCAGCTCCAGGCTGTGATGGATCTGCTGCGCACCGGTTTCTCCAACATGCGCTTTGACGATATCGTCAATTCCCTGATTACCAACCATCGTGGACCTGCCGACCCCTATATGTGCCTGGCGGACTTCCACGACTACGTGCGGGCTCAGAACGATGTGTCCGCCCTGTATGCTGACCAGCGCAAGTTTACCAACATGTCCCTGGTCAACATCGCCAAGGCCGGTCTGTTCTCTGCCGACCGCGCCGTCACTGAGTATGCCGAGAACATCTGGCATCTGAAGTGACCTATTTTTCCTCATTGTCTGGAGTTTTGATGGATGAACGTCGCATTTAATTGCCTGTTAGAAGAATATAAGACTCCTTTCGGCTGCGTGATGGAAAACCAGCCCTGTTCCCTGACGGTGAAGGTGCCGGACTACTACGCCGTCAGCGGCGTGGATGTGATTCTCACCACCGACACCGCCTACGGGATGCAGGTATCCTTCGAGTTGACCGACACGCAGGACGGATATCAAATTTATAAGACGCAGTTTTCCCTCCCCCGGTGCGGACTGTATTTCTATCACTTCCGCTGCCAGGGCGCTCAGGGGCCGTTCCAGGTCTACCGCTGCGGAGAGACGGATACCAGCATCAACCAGGGAGACCTCTGGCAGTTGACCTGTTACCCACAGCAGTTTCACACGCCCAAGGCCTATGCCGGAGCCGTGATGTATCAGATCTTTCCCGATCGCTTTTTTCGCTCGGGCTCCTGTGATCTGACCGAGAAACTGCAGCCCTACTGGGTACACAAAAACTGGGACGACACCCCCCATTATCTCCCCAACGAGCACGGAGAGGTACTGAATAACGATTTCTTCGGCGGAAATCTGCGGGGAATTCGGGAAAAGCTGCCCTATCTCAAACGGATGCATGTGGATGTCATCTATCTCAACCCCATCTCCATGGCGTTTTCCAATCACCGCTATGACACTGCCGACTACATGCGTCCCGACCCCATGTTGGGGACCGAAGAGGACTTTTCTGCCCTGTGTGCCGACGCCCACAAGCTGGGTATGAAGGTGATTTTGGACGGTGTGTTCTCCCACACCGGCAGCAACAGCGTATACTTTGACCGCAACCATATCTTCGGACACGGTGCGGTCAGTGACCCCAATTCCCCCTACCGCAGTTGGTTTGATTTCCAGGAGTACCCCAACCGCTACACCTCCTGGTGGGGCATCGACACCCTCCCCTGCGTCAATGAGATGGACCCGGCTTTTCTGGAGCACATCATCACAGGAGAGAACAGTGTCATTGCCCACTGGATGAGCTTGGGCGCCGACGGCTTCCGTCTGGACGTAGCCGACGAGCTGCCCGATGACTTCATCGCCCTGTTCCGCCAGCGCCTCAAGGAGCTGAACCCTGAGGCGCTGCTGCTGGGCGAGGTGTGGGAGGATGCCTCCAACAAGATCAGCTACGGAGCCCGGAGAAAGTATTTCTCCCACGGAGAGCTGGACTCGGTGATGAATTACCCCTTCCGCAGTGCGATTCTCTCCTTCTTGGCCCAGCCGGATGCCAACAGCTTCCGGGCCAACATCATGTCGGTGGTGGAGCACTATCCCCAGGAGGTTCTCCACTGCCTCATGAACAGCCTATCTACCCACGACACCCCCCGCATCCTCACCCTGTTGGGTGACAGCTTTGACGGCTCCAAGCAGGAAAAGGCCAACCGATTCCTCAGCGAGGACGCCAAACTCTGGGCGGTGCGGCGGGAGTGCGCAGCGGCGGCGCTCCAGTTCACGCTGCCCGGGATGCCCTGTATCTACTACGGAGATGAGGCAGGGCTGGAAGGGTTTGAAGACCCCTTTAACCGCCGGTGCTTTCCCTGGGGGCGTGAGCTGACCTCTCTGCAGACGGCCTATGAGTCTCTCAGCCGCATCAAAGGCAGATATGCTGCCCTCAAACGAGGCCATATCACCTTTGAAAACCCCAACGATCATGTCATTCATTTCATCCGCACCTTGAACGGGCAGCGGATTCACACCATTGTCAACGGAGGCTCCGACCCCATGACCCTCCCCATCACGGGACAGCTGCTGTTCCAGTCCAATATCAATATGGAAAAGCGGTTGCTGCATCTGGAGCCCTGGGGTGTTGCCATTATTTTGGAATAAGCGTATCTTGACGACAAGAAAAAGAGGAGTTGAGCGCAATGAAGCAAGTGTGTTTTGGCGTGGACATCGGCGGAACATCCGTGAAGCTGGGGCTTGTGGACGAAGAAGGCCCTCTGCTGCACAAGAGCGAATTTCCCTCTCCCCGTGACCCTGCCGCCATGTTTGACCGGATTGCTCAGGAAATCCAGCAGGTAAAGGCGCAATTCGACGACTGTGCCTTTGTGGGTGCAGGCGTGGGCGTCCCCGGACCTGTGTTCAACCAGGAACAGGTCAAGGGCTGTGTCAACCTGGGCTGGGGGGATATCAACGTGGCCACCGAGCTGTCCAGCCGCACTGGTCTGGTGGTAAAGGTGGAAAATGACGCCAACCTGGCCGCTCTGGGCGAGCTGTGGCACGGCGCCGGCAAAGGCCGCAAGAGTTTGGCCATGCTCACCGTGGGCACTGGCATTGGCTGTGGCATTATTTCCAACGGCCAAATCATCTCTGGCGCCAACGGTGCAGGCGGTGAAGCTGGCCATATGCCCATGAGCTTCCACCAGGACTGGCAGTGCTCCTGTGGCAAGTACGGCTGTCTGGAGGTCACCGCCTCTGCCACCGGTATCATCCGCGCTGCCCGGGAGTTCCAGCCCTTCAAGGACATGGAGAAGGTTACCGCCAAAGATGTGTTTGACGCAGCCAAGGAGGGGAACCAGCAGGCCATGGAGGTCATTCAGACCGCAGCCAAGGCCCTGGGTGTGGCCTCTGCTATGATCGGCTGTATCGTCAACCCCGAGATCTTCATCATCGGCGGTGGTGTGTCTGCTGCTGGCTCTATCCTCATGGACCCCGTGGTGGATGCCTACCGGGAAAATGTGTTCTCCCCTGCCCGTCAGGCCACCTTCGCACTGGCTCAGTTGGGCAACAACGCCGGAATTTATGGCGGCGCTGGTCTGTTCTTCTATCATGCTTAATTCCCTTAACCAAGGGTAAATTTATTTCACAAGGAGTTGCACACTATGTTAACGTTGGATTTGTCCCATCTGGATGGTTTCGTGTCCAAGGAGCAGCTGACCGCTATGACCGACGAAGTGGCCGCCGCTCACGCCAAGCTGTATGATAGTTCCGCCCCCGGCTCCGATTTCACCGGCTGGGTGCGTCTGCCCGAGGCCTATGACAAGGAGGAGTTTGACCGCATCCTCAAGGCCGCCAAGAAGATTCGCTCTGACTCCGAGGTGCTGGTGGTCATCGGCATCGGTGGCTCCTACCTGGGCGCCCGTACCGCCCTGGAGATCTTTCCCTCCGACGGTCCCGATATCTGCTTTGTCGGCTGCTCTCTCAGCCCCAATGAGATTCAGAAGGTCATGCGCCGCATCGGCAACCGCAGCTGGTCCATCAACGTGATCTCCAAGTCCGGCGGCACCATTGAGCCCGCCATCGCCTTCCGTATTTTCCGTGAGCACCTGGAGAAGAAGTACGGCGCTGAGGCCAACAGCCGTATCTACGCCACCACCGATAAGGCCCGTGGTGCTCTGAAGTCCGTGGCCGACAAGAACGGCTGGGAGACCTTTGTCATTCCCGACGAGGTGGGTGGCCGCTTCTCCGTCCTCACCGCTGTGGGCCTGCTGCCCATCGCTGTGTCCGGCACCGACATCAACGAGCTGATGGCCGGCGCTGCCGAGGCTATGGAGAAGTATGACCTGCGCTCCATGGACAACCCCGTGTGGCAGTATGTCGCCGCTCGTAACCTGCTGTATCGCCAGGGCAAGAAGATCGAGATCTTCTGCAACTACGAGCCCTCCTATACCTTCTTCGGCGAGTGGCTCAAGCAGCTGTTCGGCGAGTCCGAGGGCAAGGATGGCAAGGGCATCTTCCCCGCCAGCGTGCAGCTCACCACCGACCTGCACTCCATGGGTCAGTTCATCCAGGACGGCGAGCGCATCCTCTTTGAGACTGTGATCTATGTGGATGACACTGGCTGTGACGTGGCTGTGCCCCACTGCGACGACGACGGCGACAACCTGAACTATCTGGCAGGCAAGCCCCTGAGCTTTGTCCGTGAGATGGCTTGCCAGGGCACCTTGGCCGCTCACCACGACGGCGGCGCTCCTGCTATGGTCCTGCGCAGCCCCAAGATGAATGCCCGCACTCTGGGCGAGCTCTTCTACTTCTTTGAGCTCTCCTGCGGCATCAGCGGCCACGTGCTGCAGGTCAACCCCTTCAACCAGCCCGGCGTGGAGGCCTATAAGAAGAACATGTTTGCTCTCCTGGGCCGTCCCTAATTTTCGTTTCATGCAAACTCCTATGTCTGTCTCTGGGCAGCCATAGGAGTTTTTACATACTCTTTACAAAATACGACAGGAAATCTTGACACAGGTTTTGTAAAGTATAGATAGTGGTGTATTACGTCCATTTCACAGCTAAAACCGCTGTGAAGATCATATAACAGGAGGATAGACATGAAGCATGCAGTGATTGATATCGGTTCTAACTCCATGCGTTTGACGGTGTATTCCGTGGAAAAAGAGAGTTTTACCGTTCTGTTTAAAGAAAAGATTATGGCCGGGCTGGCCAATTATATGGAGCACGGCATCCTGACGGAGGAAGGTATCCGCAGAGCTGGAGCTGGACTGCTCTCCTTTGCAAAGACGCTGGACCACCTGGAGATCACCAACATCTCCGCCTTTGCCACCGCCTCCCTGCGTAACGTCCATAACTCCCAGCAGGCTGCTGCCGCCATCAGCCAGATGGTGGGGTTCCCCATCGAAGTGCTTTCTGGCGAGGAGGAGGCCACGTTCGGTTATGTGGGTGCCATGCAGGACACTGCCATGGACAGTGGACTGTTTGTGGACATTGGCGGCGCCAGTACCGAGTTGGTGGAGTTTGAACATGGCCAGGTGAATCAGGCCTCCAGCTTCCCCATTGGCTCACTGAAGCTGTACCGGGACTGTGTCAAGCGAATTCTTCCCGGAAACGGCTCCTATGAGCGCATGGAGAAAGCTTTGAAGCGGGAGCTGGGCAAACTGCCTGCCCAGGACCTTACTTCCCATCAAATTGCAGCGGTGGGCGGCTCTGCCCGAGCCGCTTTGAAGCTGTCCCGCACGGTCTTCCAGCTGCCCCAGACCTGCCGGTCTGTCACCGCTGACCAGCTGGATGAGGTATTTGCCCTACTCCGCTCCGACCAGCGCACGGCCACCGATCTGATTTTGAAGGCAGCACCTGAGCGGCTGCACACACTCATCCCTGGCCTGATGATTCTGCGCCATGTGGTGAAAACTTGTCAAGCAAACGAGGTCATCGTCAGTCGGTACGGTGTCCGGGAGGGTTATTTATGCCAGAAGATACAGTCAAAACTATGAAAGATTACAGCTACACCCAAAACCGAGAACTGAGCTGGCTGCGGTTTAATCGCCGCGTGTTGGAAGAGGCAGCGGATCAGACCGTGCCGCTGTTGGAGCGCCTGAAATTCATCTCCATCTTCACCAGCAACCTGGATGAATTCTTTATGATTCGAGTGGGCAGTCTCTTCGACCTGGCTGCCATTTCCAACAACAAAGAGCGGGATAACAAAAGCGGCATGTCTCCCCGGGAGCAGCTGCGTTGTGTCTACGAGACCATTCCTCCCCTCATCGACCTAAAAAACCATCTCTACGAGTCCCTCTGCACTCAGCTAGAAGAAGAGGGCATCGTGGATGTTTCCATGGACCAGCTGACAGAGGCGGAACAGCAGTACGTCTCCCGGTATTACACCGCCAACGTACTTCCCACCCTCTCTCCCCAGATTGTGGACTCCCACCACCCCTTCCCCCACCTGGAAACAAAGCGGCTTTACATTTCTCTGCTGTTACGGGAGAAAAAAGATCGACTTTCTCTGGGATTTGTCCCCCTCCCTGCCTCCCTGCCCGCTTTTCTCATGCTGCCCAATTCCAATGGCCGCTATCTCCGTATGGAACAGATGCTCCTCCACTGGGCGCCCTCCCTCTTTGAGCGATACAAGGTGGCAGACAGCTGTGTCATCTGCGTCACTCGCAATGCAGATATCAGCTTTGACGTAGATAAGTTTGAGGACACCACCGAAGAGGACTTCCGGAACCATGTCAGCAAGCTGCTCCACCTTCGAGGTAAACAGTCTGCGGTGCGCCTAGAGGTCTCTCGGCCCATTTCTCAGGCCTTTCTGGACATTTTACGGGACAGATTGGACCTGGAAGCGCACCAGGTGTTTGTGGACCGCTCTCCGTTGAATATGAGCTATGTCTTTGCCCTGATTGGTCAGCTGCCTGCTGATGTCAGTGAGAAACTCCTCTTTCCTCCCTATCAGCCTCGCCAACCGGAGGATTTGAACCCCAAGCAGAGCATGATTCAACAGATTCAGCAGCGAGACCGACTCCTGTTCTATCCCTTTGACTCCGTCAACCCCTTCCTGCAATTGCTTCAAGAGGCCGCCGAGCGCAAGGATGTCATCGCCATTAAAATGACTATCTACCGTCTGGCCTCCTCTTCCAAGATTGCCCGTATTCTCTGTCGTGCAGCGGAAAACGGGAAGGAAGTCACCGTACTCATGGAGCTGCGAGCCCGTTTTGACGAGGCCAACAACATTGCCTGGTCCAAGGTGCTGGAAGAGGCCGGGTGCCGGGTCATCTACGGTGTCGAAGATTATAAGTGTCACAGCAAGATCTGCCAGATTACCATGCGCCGGGGCGATACCCTCCACTATATCACCCAGATCGGTACAGGAAATTACAACGAAAAGACCTGCGCTATGTACACCGATCTGTGCTTTATGACTGCTGATAAGCAGATTGGCCTGGACGGTGCGGCGTTCTTCCGCAACATGCTGGTGAGCAATCTCAACGGCAGCTATCAGCGCCTTCTGGTCTCCCCCAACGGTATTCACCAGGCTCTCTTAGACCACATGGATGAACAGATTATCTTGGGACATCAGGGATATATCTGCATCAAAGCCAATTCCCTCACAGAACGGGCCATCATCAACAAGCTTCAGCAAGCCAGCCAAGCAGGCGTAGAGGTCCAGCTGATTCTCCGGGGCATCTGCTGTATTCGGCCTGGAATTCCCGGAAAAACAGAGAGCCTCCATGTCACCAGCATTGTGGGCCGCTATCTGGAGCACGCCCGCATCTACTGCTTTGGTCGGGGAGAACAGGCCAAGTATTTCATCTCTTCGGCGGACTTGATGACCCGAAATCTGTTGCGCCGGGTTGAGATTGCCTGCCCCATCGATGACCCACAGGTAAAATCCCAGCTGGAATGGATTCTCCGCACCCAGTTGTTGGACAATGTGAAGGCCAGCTCCATGCTCAGCGACGGGAGCTACCTGAGAAAAACCAGCACCGTCTCCCCTCTCAACAGTCAAGAGGAGTTTATGCGTACCTCTTCCCACACGGCACAACCTAGCTCCGCACCTGCTAAGTCCAAGACCCAGGGCTCCCTATTGCAGCGGCTAAAGGATCGCTTTCCCTGGACCATTACAAGAAAGTATTGAAATTTCCCCAATTCTGTGGTATACTCCATACCCGTAGTCATAATGAGATATGCGGGTATGATGGAATTGGTAGACATGCGAGATTTAGGTGCTGTCACCTCAGTGAAGAAGTTTTTGTAAAAATAGCGGCAGGGAGTTCCTGCTGCTCATATATGCGGGTATGACGGAATTGGCAGACGTGCAGGATTTAGGTGCTGTCACCTCAGTGAAGAAAGTGCAGGTGTGGTATGGAAAGTCAGATGACAAAAGGGCATTGCTATCTCTGTGGCGCAATCGTTGCAAAATCGGGTTTTTTGAAGCATTTTTCCTCCAGACATTCTGGCGGGGAGGAAGCGGAGAACCAGAAATGTGTCCTCCTTAAGGTGGAGGACGCCGAGGATAAGGTGTATTGGCTGTACCTCGATATGCCGCTGACCTCTACGCTTAAAACGCTGGATACTTTTTTGCGGGAGATCTGGCTTGAGTGCTGTGGGCATATGAGCGCATTTTATCAACGCGGCGGGGTGGAGATAGGGAAGAGCACAAAGCTGGAGCGCATTCCGACCGGTTCCGTTCTCTTTTACGAGTATGATTTCGGCAGTACGACAGAGCTTCGGATTACGTTTCTGCATCCTGTGTCCCGTCCCAAACAGCGCAAGGCTGTCCGTTTGCTGGCTCGGAATCTGCCTTTGCTTTTCGAGTGCGGACAGTGCGGCGAGGCGGCGGATTACGTCTGCTGTGAATGTGACGCGATGGAGGAGTACCCGTTTTTCTGCGAGAAATGTATGGCGTCCCACGAGCACGAAGGATGCGCACTGCCCGTGGTCAATTCCCCAAGAATGGGCGTATGCGCGTACTGCGGGGAATACGATGTATACGAGTATTCGGACGGTACCGAAAAAGAAGGGTGAAAGAGCAGCGCAAGCAGGATGTGCTGTCTGCATCTATCCTTCTCAAGCAAAAACGAGATATCAAAAGCGACAGGAAAAACTCCTGTCGCTCATATAAGCGGGTATGATGGAATTGGTAGACATGCGAGATTTAGGTTCTCGTGAAGCGATTCGTGTGGGTTCGAGTCCCACTACCCGTACCATGTTATCCCAACACTATAGATGCCGTAGGCGCAACGCCTACGGCATCAACCGTTTCCGGGATTTTTCTCCTCAAAATTTCACCGAAAATTCCATAGATGCAAACGCCCTGTTTTCCCCGACTGGTGGGACTCGAACCCTCCTCTACCCCGTCGTTGGCACAGATATAGGCAAACAGCGCCCTTTTTGAACAAAGCAGTTTCAAAAAGGGCGCTACTCTTCTCCAAATAGAATATACAGCGTTTCTAGGCGTCAATTTGTTGGTCGTGATCGATCATCAGATTGGCGCCTTTTTTCATTTCCAGCAAAATTCAAAAAGGGCGCCACGCCCCAAAGAGGTAAACAGTATGAAACGAGACACATTTTTTCAGGAGCTTCGCCGAGTACTCCAACGGGTAGGCTTCACCACCCAAGCAGAACAGGATAGTCTGTTACCTGTGGAATGGGATGGCCACCCTCTTTGCAGGATCACAGAGGGCGGCGGTGTACGCTACCGACAGGAGGATGTGGCAACTTTGGAACGGGAACAGGCCTGTGAGCAGGCAACCCATCTGGCCGGTACAGTGCGGGAATACATGACGTTGCTGGAGCAGGCTCCCCCCTTGAGGGCACAGGGACTGACCGGAGACTTTCGAGTGCTGGCCGACTTCAACGGGACTGTGCTGGCTGGACACCAGACCAAATTCGGCATCCACTTTGTCACCTGGGACCGGGACTTCCGCTGGACAGGTCTCAACTACGGCCACTACTTTCAGGAAAACTATGTGGCGGCCAAGCAAGACTTTGCTATCCGTTCCGGCCTTGTCCCCCAGCACCAAGTTTTTAACCAGGAACAGCTCACAGAAATCTTTCATTGCTGCGCTGATACCCTAAATACCAACCTGAATCTGTCCCCCAAGCAGGAGGCATACATCCGGGATATCCAAGAGCAGATTGAAAGTGGCATACCAGATATCACGGAACAGCTCAGAGAGCAGGAGCACCAGCCCACAGAACCTTATATCCCCCAGCAGACCATGTGAAATTGCGCCGGAGTTCTAACCAAGACTCCGGCGCTTTTTCTATTTCAGCGAAAGGAGGACATTGCCCATGCCCCATTACTTCACACGGGATTCCCCTCTATGATAGCGAGGAACCCGGATCACTTTTACAAGAGATGAGGCAGATCATTTTAACTCAGAAGGGACGTGATACAAGTGAAACTCATCCAACGCATCCTTACCACAGCTCTGTGCAGTGCCCTGTGTCTCGGGATACTGCCTGGAGCAGCGGCACCCCCAGAAACGCAGCCATCCCAAGAGGTGGTGACAGAGGCAGCTGAACCCACCGTTGAGGCTACCACAGAGGAAGAAATGCCCCTGCTGGCCACCATGTCGGCCTGGTCTCCCGGCGAGGTGGTCAACACCTGGGAGGGGGAGCCATACACCTCCATCACCGGCCATAAGTACGCTCTGATGAAATTTAGCTTCATGCGCTACTACAGCGACGGTACCAAAAAAATTATCACCAGCACTCAGGCCAGTGGCTATACCAACAACAAGTACTATGTGGGAAACACCCTGGCCTACTGCATCGAGTCCGGTAAGGCCTTTGACGGAGGAGACTACACCTCTGGAGAAGCTGGCACATCGGACTATCTCAAACTACTGTCTCCCACGGCCCGTGAAGGCATTATGCTGGCCATGCTCTACGGCTATAACCCGGAAAACCCCAGCTATATGCCCACCGAAAGTGAGGTGGGTTGTGCCTTCAACGTGGACGACTTTGCCTTTGCCACCCAGATCATTATCTGGGAGTATCAAAGCGGCATCCGCACCAGCCCCACCTCCATTTCCGATCTATCCTATGGGGGCAAAACCATCGAGGCAGACAACTATGTGAAGTGGATCGAGGGACATCCGGCTAAGAACTGCTACAACTGGATGCTGGACCAAATGGCTGAACATCGAGTAATCCCCAGCTTTGCCAGCACGGATGTGGGCCTCAATATGGCTCACACCATGCAGTATGATGCCATCAGCGGTAAATACACCGTAACCCTCACAGATACCAACCACACCGGCTGTGACATCACCTTTCCCTCTACCAGCGGGATTACCGTCTCCCGCCAGGGCAACACCTACACCTTCTCCACCACCCAGGAGATCACCGATCCCGTTACTCTGACGATGCGGAAGAACATCCCCCAAAATACAGGAGCCCTGCTCATCTGGTCCAACGGTGTGGGCCAGACCTTAGCCACCGGAGTGCAAGACCCGGTGGTTTTTTATTTGCAGCTGCGCACCCAGCCCCTGGGGATGCTCACCATCCACAAGTCCGGCCAGGGAGACCAGGACCTGTCTGGGGTGAAGCTCCAACTGCTGGATGACCAGGGAAACGCGGTGACCTGGAGCCAGCAGGCGGATGGACGCTATGCCGCTCTGGTGGTGCAGAACGGCCAGTTTGTCCCTGGGCAAAGAACGGATACTCTGGTCACCGACGCAAAGGGCCGGGTGGAGCTGGTGAACATCCCCTTTGGCACTTACACCCTGCGGGAAATCCAGACAGAGGAAGGCTATCAGCTTCTGCCCCAGCCCATCACCATCACCCTGCCCTATGGGGTAGCCGGTGCCAAGGACACCACCAGTGATGAGGTGTACTACAGCAATGGCACCAACTACTATTACCATCTCACCTACGACTTGCGCAACACCCTGGTGTATCGCCTGCCCGCCACAGGAGGCTATGCCATCTGGCTGATGAGTGCCGGATTGGCACTGGCCTGCCTGTGTGTCACTGGGCTGGCTATGCATAAAAAACATCAAACTGAACATTAAGGAGGACAATCAATCATGAAACAGAAGATGTATCGCTTTACCGCCATGGGGCTGGCCCTGTGTGCCGCCCTTGGCCTGTCTGGAACGGCCCTGGCCTATACCACCCAGGATGCCACCATCGACTACGGACGCACTGCCAGTCTCACCGTCACCAAGTATGACCTCACCGCCACCACTCAGGCGGGGGTAAGCACCGGTGGGCTGGTGTCCACCGGCAAGGAAAGCCACGAGGCAGAGACCATGCTCCAGGACTACACCCTGGGCGGTGTGGAGTTTACCTACCTGCGCCTGGGCGGCATTGATATGTACTCGGATCAGGATGCCGCCAATGCCACCGTCCAGGTCATCTACGGGGTGGACAACGAGGACGTGCGGGACACGCTGGGTCTCACTTCGGAGGACGTGGTGAAAACCGAGGATGGCATCCCCTGGTATACCTCCGATACCCTGATCGACGCTTTGGAGGAACAGCTCACTGCCAACCGCCGAGCCACCAAGGATGCGCTGGAGGCGGAGGCCAACCAGAGCGGCACTGCCATGCCTCTCACCGATGACATCACGGGCACCTCTTCCGTGGACGGCCTGGACCTGGGCCTGTACCTGGTGGTGGAGACTGAGGTGCCGGAGAATGTCACCTCCACCGTCAACCCCTTCCTGGTGTCTCTGCCCATGACGGACACCCAGACCGCTGACGGCTGGTTCTACGATGTCCATGTCTACCCCAAAAACGAGACCGGGAACCCCACCCTGGAGAAAGAGGTGGCAGACCTGGCCCACGGCATCAGCTTCTCCGGCGACGTTGATGGGCTGGGCTACCGGGATGTGGCCACCGGCAGCACCGGGGACGTGATGGGCTACCGCTACCTGTCCACCCTGCCCACCATCACCTCCAACGCCACCCAGCTCACCCAGTACCGCTTCGAGGATATTCTCTCTCCCGGCCTGGAGTACAACCAGAACGACGTGATCGTGTGCTGGTATAAGAGCTATGAAGCGGCCCAAAAGGACTACACCGTTGCCACCCCTAACACCCCTGCTACCCAGGGCGCCAACGCCGTGGAGACATGGGAGTGTAACGAAAAGGGACAGGGCACTTATTTCGATGTGTCCTACTCCAATGGTAGTGACGGCTCTACCATGATGACCCTTCAGTTCAACGAGGCTGGTCTGGAACGCATCAACAGCCCCGTGGACAACAGCCAGCAGGAAGGGCGGTATTCCGACTGGACCTGCGTGGTGTACTACACTGCCAAGATCAACAGCACCGAGGACATGATTCTGGGTGATGAGGGCAACCCCAATACCGTCACCCTCACCTGGGAGCGCACCAGCCAGGACTATATCGACACCCTCACCGACGAAGCTAAGGTGTACAGCTATGGCATCCACCTCACCAAGAAATTTTCCGCCGGAGGCACCAACTTTGACGCCGTCCAGTTCATTGCCCAGAACGTGACCAACGTCACCGGCAACTACTATGTGGTGGCAGAGGCCACCCCTGCAAAGGGTGTGTACTACGCCACCGGCACCACCACCAATGTGGACGAGGCCACCCGCATGACCCCGGATGAGACCGGCCACCTGTATCTGTATGGTCTGGAGGAGGACACTTACCAGCTTACTGAGACCCAGACCGATGCTGGCTACACCCTGCTGGAGGATGTGATCACCGTGGACATGGACACCAAGTACACACCCGGTGTGCAGGTTGGCTCCCTCACCGCCACCGCCACTGTGGACGGCTATTCCGCCACCATGGAGGCCATGGGGGACAGTGGAAATGCCCTGGTTCCCCTGACTGCCCTCAACACCCGTGGATTTGACCTGCCTGAGACCGGCGGAAAAGGCACCATGGTGACCACTGTGGTGGGCATCGTGCTGGCCAGCGGGATGCTCACCGGGTGTATCGCCCTTCGCTACTGGAAGCGAAAGGGTGAGCTGGATGAAAAGAAGTAAAGCGCCTCTTTTGTTGGGGCTGGGCTGTGTGCTGGCTGTGGGGATGATGCTCTACCCCATGGCCAGCAACTGGCTTTCGGGGCAAACACGCTCCCAGGTCATTACAGAATATTAGACGGCGGTGGAGGTGCTGGACAACCAGGCTACCCAACAAGCCCTAGAGCTGGCCCAAGCCTACAACCGGGATCTGCTGGAGCAGAGCTGTTCCATTGCCGGATTCTCTGTCTCCGGTGCCCCAACCCCAGACAATAACATTCTCACCGCCCTGGACCCCACTGGAGGCGGCATGCTGGCTACCCTGGAGATTCCCGCCATCGACGTGATTCTCCCCGTGTACTACGGAACTCAGTCCACCACCCTTACCTCTGGTGTGGGGGTGGTGGAGGGCAGCTCCCTGCCGGTGGGAGGAGAAGGCAGCCATGCAGTTCTGGCTGGTCACAGCGGACTAGCCTCATCCCGGCTCCTCTCCGATCTGGATCAGCTCACACAAGGTGATGTGTTCTTCCTGCGGGTGCTGGATGAAACTCTGACCTATGAAGTGGACCAAATCTCTGTGGTTCTCCCCGATGATGTGAGCCAGATTGGGATTGATCCACAAGGAGACCATGTAACCTTGCTCACCTGCACTCCTTACGGCGTGAACTCTCACCGTCTGCTGGTGCGTGGCACCCGGACGGAGTGGACAGCGGAGGGCACCACAGTTCCAGACACTGAGAACCTGGTCTACGAAAGCAGTTGGTGGAGCGAATACCGCACAGCACTGTGCATCGGGTTTGGTATCTATCTTGCCATGCTGGCGATAGCTGTTCCCATTGGCGTTTGGAGGTTCACTCGTAGGAAGAAAGAATAGGAAGTCTGACTGGACCGCAGGAAAAAGGGTTTACAGCGCAAAGGGTTTATAGTACGATGATAGAAAAGTCAGCATTTACGAACGAAAAATGGAGGACAACTAATAAAACATAATGGGGGATATATCATGAGATGTGAAAGTTTAGGCGCTTTGGTTGGTAGTCTAATTGGCACAGTCGGGACAGGAATTGCAATCTATTTTACAGGTAGCATTTGGTCAGCGGTAATCGGCTTTGCTGGGTTTCTTTTTGGCATGAAAATAGGGAGCATATTCGATAAGCAAAAGTGATTTCCTCATGTGTGGGCAATACGACATGAATATTGTGAATATTGCCCGTATGTGTGTCCTAAGCGGTTATTACCTTACCATATCAGTTTTATTTGTTCTCTAAAACCGTAAAGAAAAAACGAGATAGAGTGCTCACGCTGTAAGGCAGATATGTTTGCAGCGGATATGGATGATATTCCGATAAAAACTATACTTCAGCTATGGAGGGTGGAAGCTATGAAAACTCAGAACCAATGCCTTATACTTAGCACCGTTTTCCTGTTGGCCTTTGTTTGGAATGTATTGTGTTTGTTCGGGTTTCTGCCATTGAAATTTTATATTCTTTCCTTGGTAGTCGTAGTGTTAGGAAATTTCTTGAATATCATGATAGCTTGTCGCACCACCGAACAGGAGTCGCATAAGAATAATAAGAAAAATATTCCCGTATTCGTTATGTTCCTGTGCATTGCTGTAGCGTGGTTGACTACACTGATTGCATGCATCGTATATCCTCGATAATTTGGAAAAAGGAACTGGATTTCATGGGGAAAGCAGTTGGTGGAGCGAATACCGCACAGCTCTGTGCATCGGATTTGGCATCTACCTTGCCATGCTGGCCGTGGCTGTCCCGGTGGGTCTCTGGTGGGTTAAGCGGAGGAAAGCAGTTTACAGCAAGAGTAGTCTGTGATATTCTAAGGCAAACACCAATCTCCAATCAGGAGGAAAGGGTAATGCAAAAACAGGAACGTAAACTAACGCATAAAGAGCAGGAACGAAAAAAACGATTGGAACAGATTTCCCAAAAAATGAGTGCAGATGGTTATCGTAAACGGGACCTGACTGTGGGGGTTATTTTCGCCAATGTCGTGGGGCCTCTGATGATGCTGCCATTCTGTGTGATTGTTGGAGTAATATATCTCTGCACCAAATTTTCGGGAGATCTTTTGTCTTTTCGTATCGGATGGAGCTTCTTTCCTCTGCTTGTCGTCTTGATTGTTCTGCATGAGGCGATACACGGGCTGACGTGGGGGATTTTTGCAAAAGGACACCTTAGGTCGATATCATTCGGAGTGATTTGGAGTGCGCTTACCCCATACTGCACTTGTGGGGAACCGTTGAAAAGATGGCAATATGTTCTTGGGGGATTGATGCCAACATTCATTCTAGGATTTGGAATGGCCGCTGTTTCTGTTGCCTTGCAGTCTGATCTGTTGTTTCTTCTGTCTGAAGCCATGATCGTCGCAGGTTGCGGAGATTTCCTGATTGTCTGGAAACTATTAACGTACAACGCAAGTGGAAAAGACGTCATGTTTTATGACCACCCCTATGAATGTGGCACTGTGGTATTTGAACGTGAGAAATGAACTCAGGGATAACCTGGACATTACCCGTGTTGTATGTATCGGTCATTCTGAGTGACATGGAAAAAGGAGATGGATTTCATGGGGAAAAAAGAACGATTTGAAGTGGTCTATTCCCAAGGCATGGCTAAGGGTATGGAAATTTGGGTGGACAAGGAAACCGGTGTCAACTATTTGTTTAGCCATTCCGGGTATGCAGGAGGATTGACCCCCTTACTAGATCGAGATGGAAAACCTGTTATTTCGCCTATTGTCAAGGAATAACGTAAACTGAACAGACTTGCTTTGAGCAGGAAATCTTCCGAGATTTCCTGCTTTTTTCTTTGCAACAGAAAAGGAGTGGATGAAATGAATTTGAAAGCGAATTGTCCCCAGAAGCAGTTACGGCATGGCTAGATGGCTGCTGGGACTGGCTCTGGCGGTGGATTTGGTGCTGATGGTAATTCTCTGCCAGCCCATTGCTGCCCCCATTGTGTATGAGCAGACGGCGAAAGAGGAAGTTGCCGTGGTGGAGCAGGGACAGAAAAAGCCAGGGATTCACCAAGACCTGAGAGAAGCCATGGAGGCGTACAACCTCCAGCTGTCCCAGGATCAGTCCGGCCTGGACAGTGTGGGCAGCTATGAAGCACCGGGGTTGAACTTAGAAGACTACGGAATGGAAGCCGATGATGCCGTAGGCTATGTAGAAATCCCCGCTATGGAGGTCACCTTACCCCTCTATCTGGGAGCCTCCAGAGCGCACATGAACGATGGAGCGACGGTGCTGGGTCAGACCAGTATGCCCATTGGAGGCATCTCCACCAACTGCGTCATTGCCGCCCACCGGGGCTGGAATGGAAAGGCCATGTTCCGGGATGTGGAGCTGCTTCAAGAGGGGGACTTGGTGTACCTCACAAACCTCTGGGAAACCCTGACCTATCAGGTGACGGGAATCTCTATCATCTGGCCCGACGAAGTGGAGGCTGTGGCCATTCAGCCGAGCCAAGACATGGTGACCTTGCTCACCTGCCACCCCTATATTGTGGGCACCCATCGGTATCTGGTGTACTGCCAGCGGGTGGAGCAGGATACTTCTGTTCAGGAACCCGCTGTGACCACCCCCAACATCCAGCAAACACAGGTTGCAGTGAAAGCATCACAATCTGAAATCGAGCTTGAAAGCCATTTGCAGTTGGTAGCACTGGGACTGAGTATTTGTACCGCTGTGGTGCTGATTTACACCATGGCAACCATCCAAAATAATCGAAAGACAGGTGATAGAAAGAGATGATAGGCGCAGAATTGAGCAATATCAACCACCCGGAATTTGGTGTTGTTACCATTCCCCTTCCCATCCCCAAAGAGCAGTATGACAGCTGTGTGGAGTTGCTGGAGTCGCTGGAAATTGGGGATGCCTCCAACCAGGACTGCCATTTGGACGAGCTCCACTGCCCCTGGCCAGTGCTGAATCAGCTGGAGGGCACTCAGGTGAATCTGGAGGAACTGGACTATTTGGCCAAGCGGCTGGACAGTTTTGATGATGGCGAGGTGGCACAGTTCCAGGCTATGGCCGAAAAACAGAATCTCACCAACATGAAGGATCTCATCAACCTGACCTTCTGCTGTCAGCAGGCCACCGTCATCACGGACTTCTCTGATTTGGAATCCGTGGGCCGCAGCCACTATATGAACCTCAACGGCGGCTGTGCCAGCCTGGAAGAACTGGAGAATGTAGATGGTGTGGAATCTGCCCTCCTTCTGATCGAGGGGAATCAAGGCGTGGTCACCCCCTACGGTGTGGTCTACGACAACGGGATGCAGCTGGAGCAGATCTACGATGGCAAGCACTTCCCCTTTTATCTCTACGATGACGCAGTGCTGTCCCTGGGTCTGATCTCCAAGGGACAGCCGGAAAACACCAAAAAAGCCACTTGGCTCTACCTTCCCACCACAAGGAAACAGCTGGAACGTGGAATGCTTCGCTCTGGCATCCAAGACCCGGAGGATATGTGCTTTCAAGTAGGAAACAGCGAATTCCCTATGGAGGTGGATGTAGCACTGGATTTCAAACAGGAAAGCATCTTCGACCTCAACGACCTGGCATGGGCTGTGGCCAGACTTGACCGGGATAACCTTCAAAAGCTGGGGGCTGTGGTAGCCTTGGCTGAGCCAGAGAATGCCAGCCAGATCCGCTGTCTGGCCGAGAATCTGGATTTGTTCCAGTTTGCCCCCGGCGCCCATACCCCTGCAGAGTACGGAATGTTCATGATCCAGCAGTCCGGCCACTTTGAGTATGACCCCAATCTGGACGAGTTCTATGACTACGAGAAGTACGGCCTGCAGCACATGAATCAAGAGACTGGTACATTTACCGACCGGGGGTATGTGGCCTACCACGGCACGATAAGCCTGGAGGTACTGATGATGGGAGAAACACACCAAGAAGAACAAACTTTTCAAATGGGAGGTATGTAAATGTCAGTTCCCAAGGAATGGCTGAATTTCCTGCGAGAGCAATTCCCCGCAGAAACCAGAATTAAACTCAGAGAGATGAAAGACCCCTATACCCAGCTGGAGCCGGGCAGCACCGGCACCCTGGACTACATCGACGATATCGGCCAGTTCCATATGAACTGGGACAACGGCAGCGGCCTTGCACTGATCATCGGGGAGGACAGCTTCTCCGTGATTCCACCGGAACTCACTACCCTGAAGCTGTATATGCCCCTGACAGCGGACCTCTACACCCGCAACGAGTACGGCGACATAGAGGAGGACTGTACCCAGCTGGATGGCAGAATGCTGCGTGGCTACGAAGGTGACATTCTCAGCGCTCTCACCAAATACCGTATGCCGGAAGAAATGGAGCGTGGGCTGATGCACTGGTACAGCGAAGATGACAGCGTCAACCGGAAAGTCCAGTCCGCTGTGTTCACGGTCGAGGATCGAGACGGTCAGCTCTGGGGTGTTGCAGAATGCCGTGTGGCCGGTACCCTGTCACCGGAAGAACTTTCTACCCTGAAAGACTATATCTCTGGACAGGCATCGGATGGCTGGGGCGAAGGATTTGAGCAGCGGGATGTCTGCATTGGTGACGACGAACTGTATGTCCATCTGTGGAGCTTCGACGATTGGAGTATCCAGACGGAGGAGGAGCGCTTCTCCCCCAAATTGGCAGATGGACTGCCGGAGATGTGCTACTCCACCCTGCCCACCACGGGCCAGCTGATTTGCATCAAACGAGGTGAAACCGGCTACCACCCCTCGGAGTGGGACACCGGCGACAAAGAGCGGAATGTGGAGCTGGCCGACCAGCTCAACGAGCACCTTGGCGTAGATATGTGGCAGAGACAGGCCATGGAGGTGGGCAGTATGTGTGGCTGGGATGTCCCCGGTGCCGACCCTGCCAAGTATCAGGAACATGGAACGACGATGGGAGGGATGACCCTTGGATAATGCGTTCTGCATTGCGCTCTACGGGAAACATAATCAACACAGCTGTCTGGAGCTTCCGGCTACCTACTACCAGCTCCAGGATGCCATGGACAGGCTCCATATGGCCATCGGCGAAAAACCGGACCTGGAACTGCTCCATCCGGGAGCCTTCCCCTTTCTCCATGACCATCTGGGCTCGGACTGTGACCTCTACCAGCTCAACGTCCTGCTGACCAGGCTGGAAGGGCTGAGCGACATGGAAAAGGCCGTTTTTGAAGGACTGGTCCAGATGGAAGCCGCCAAGGACTATGGTCCCATCCCCCTCTCCACCCTGCTGAATCTGGCTTACAGCACAGACTGCTGTCATGTGGTGGATGCCGTTACAGATCATCAACTGGGCAAATTCTACGCTGAAAATGGTTTTATTCCTGAGGTAGAGGATGCCCCCGATTCCATCTTTGACTATCTGGACTTTGCACAGCTGGGCCGAAAAGCCCGACAGGAGGAGGGCGGTGTCTTCGTCAGCCATGGCTATGTGACCCAGCACACAGACCTTAAGCAAGTACATGACAGCCTGGACGTAGTTCCCAAGCCTCCCTCCTACGCTATTCGCCTGCTGGTGGCCAGAGGTTTCAATCAACAGGAACCCAGGGTTACTCTGGAACTCCCCGCCACACAGAGCCAGCTGTCCCGTGTGCTGGAGGAGCTGGGCGAATCCGCTTCCTGGGACCAGGTGGTATTCTGGAGCGAGGACAGTGCCATTCCCGATCTGCTGGAGAACCTGGAGTGCAATGACATCCAGGATCTGAATCAGCTGGCAGAGGCCATCAAATGCCTGGAGCGGTCTGGACAGCTCACCAAACTCAAAGCAGTCATCCTTGCCACCGACTGCCACGAGGTCGTCGCCGCCGCTCGCATTGCGGAAAATCTGGACGACTACCTGCTCCAGCCCGACCAGCGCAGTCCCAAGGAGGTGGCACTCCAGAAGCTGCACACCATCTTGGATGAGCAAACCCTTTCCATGCTGCAAGAGCACGTCAATCTCAATGCCTATGGCAGAGACATCCTGCATCATGCCAATGCAGTCCTGACCCCCTATGGGCTGGTGGCACGAGAAGATGGCGAACCCCTCCTCTGCCCTACCTCTGACCCTAAACTGGGAGGGATGCAGATGCAGTAAACCGTAACCCTCTCATATTCCCAAACAAAACACACAGGGGCCGTACCCGAAAGGGACACGGCTCCTGCTTTTTTGTTGCTCCTTGTTCGGGTATGGCCCCGGAAAGGAACAATGATGCGAGAACAACAGGTATTGGCCTATCTGAAGGCCGTGTGCAAAGGCAGAAAAAACATCCAGAAAAGCCGTCAGATCCAGCTGGCGCTTCACATCAACGGCAACGAACTGCGTAAACAGGTCCACCGTCTGCGACAAAAGGGACACCCCATCGCCAGCAGCCAAGACGGTTACTTCTACGCCGTGACTGCCGGAGAGGTCTACTCCACCATTGGCCAGTTGAGGGCCATGGAGTACGGCCTGAAATTGGCCATCGAGGGTCTGGAGCAAGCTTTGGACTCCTTTGGCGGTGACGCCGATTGAAGAGCTTTATCCCATGGGTGGGCGGCAAAGCCAAGCTGCTCTGGCTGATCCACCGCCTGGCTCCCCCACGCTTTTCCCGGTTTATCGACGTGTTTGGCGGCAGCGGCACCGTAACCCTCAACCGTCCCATTCAACAAGGCTGTATGGAGGTATACAACGACTTCAACAGCGACCTGACCAACCTCTTCTGCTGCGTCAAGAACCGAACTATGGCCCTGCTGCTGGAGCTGGGCTTTCTGCCCTTGAACACCCGAGATGATTTCAATGTGCTGTACAAATTCTTCTCCAAGGAAGAATTCACCGATGATTATCTCAGCCAGGAGATGGAGCTGACCCAGAGATATTTGGAGCCACCTGATGGAGAGGCTGTCCGCAGAATGATGCTGGAGAGGGCTCCTCGCGGAGACATCCGCCGGGCCGCAGACTACTTCAAGCTCATCCGATACAGCTTCAGCGGCGGGGCCAAGTCCTTTGCAGGAAAAACCTGCGACATCCGTCGCTTTTTTCACCTGGTCTGGGAATGCTCCCGCAGGTTGGCGGAGGTCATTATTGAAAACAAGGACTGCGTGGAGATTGTTCGCCAGTACGACCGGAAAGGTGCGTTTTTCTATTGTGATCCCCCCTATTACGAGGCAGAGGGCTGCTATGCGGTGGCCTTCCCCAAGGAAGATCACCAGCGGCTCCACGATGCCCTGCTGAATTGCGAAGGGTACGTCATGGTGTCCTACAACTACTGCCCCTATATCGTGGAGCTGTATCAGGAGTTTTACATCTTCTACACCACCCGACCCAACAGCATGTCCCAGAAGGCAGGCAGTGAGTACGAGGAAATCGTCATCACCAACTATGACCCTCGCTGCTACAACACGGCAAGGAATTGGCAACTGAGTATGTTCCACCTGTCCCCCACCGACGAGTACGAGGGGCGCTATACCCTGATCCATGAACCAAATCAAAATACTTAACGATATGGAGGAATAAACATGACATTTATCAACTACACCAACGACGGCAAAGCCGTCATCCAGTCTGCCGCCCTGATTCTGAGCGGTCTGGAGCGAGAGAAAACCCTGGAGCTGCACACCCTGGAAAACGCCATCGTCCTGCTCAAGCCGGAGATGAAGCCTGTGGAGAAAGCCGCCGCAATGATGACGCTGATGCGCCTGGTCAACAGCCTGGGCGCAGATATGATGACTGGCTGGAAGGGCCAGGAGGAGGATGAGGATGTGTGCGACGGCTGCCACGGGTGCGCCGAGGACACGCTTCCCATCCCCGCAGAAGCCTTTGCAGATGCAGGCATTGTCTTTGACAACCTCCGGGTGTTCAGCGTAGACGGTGCTGTTCTGGTTGTGCCTCAGGATGACGCTGAAAGTTGGGAGAAACTCCTGAGCCAACTGGCACCCAACAAACAGAATCTTTCCAAGTAAGCAAGACATGGTTCACCTGAGTCCTTTTTTCAGTGGGCCTCCACCCCCCGATGTTCCAAAGCATCATCCGGGCCCAAATACACACTATATTTTTGTAACTGGAGGTAATCTATGTGTAAATGGAACTACAAACGCTTTGCTCTCTTACTGGTGGTGGCGCTGGCCATGACCTCCCTGATGGCAGGCACAGCCTTGGCCGCTGGCAGCGGAGATGTAGCTGGAGCCGTAGAGAGCACCTGGACCACCGCATCCACCCAAATCAAGACTGTGGTCAACAACGTGGTCTTCCCTGCCATTGACCTGATCCTTGCCGTGTTTTTCTTTGTCAAAGTGGGTACCGCATACTTTGATTATCGGAAAACCGGGCAGTTCGAGTGGACGGCCCCCGCCATTTTGTTTGCCTGTCTGGTGTTTACCCTCACCGCCCCCCTGTACATCTGGGGCATCGTTGGTATCTAACATCCCGAAATTCATGTAATCAACTGAGACACAAGGCCGTACCAGCTGCGGGATCTTTGTGTTATGCGGTTGGTACGGCCTCATTCTGAAAGAGGTGAACCAACCATTGTTTATTTGGGATTTTGTAGCTGATACTGTCCTGAGCCAGATCATTGATTGGATCTACAGTCAGATCATGGGCTTTCTGGGCAACTTTTTTGCCGAGATGGGTAACATGGGCGTGGAGCTGTTCACCATGAGCTGGGTGCAGAGCATCATCCTGTTTTTCTCCTATCTGGCCTGGGCACTCTATGGCACAGGCCTTGTAGTGGCCTGTTTTGAATGCGGCATTGAGTATTCCTCCGGCAGAGGAAACCTGAAAGAAACGGCTCTCAATGCCATAAAGGGCTTTATGGCAGTCGGTCTCTTCACCGTGGTGCCCGTGCGGCTCTATGAGCTCTCCGTCACGCTGCAGGGCACTCTCACCGCAGGAATCACTGGATACGGAACCTCCATTGGCCAAGTGGCAACGGAGATCATCGACACCCTCAGCGATGTGGAGTCCCTGACCGAAATGACATCCGGCTCCTACTTCGGCTTTGCTTCCATCACCAGCCCCATCATGCTCCTGTTCTGCATCATTCTCATGGCCTATGCTGTCATTAAGGTATTCTTTGCAAACCTGAAGCGAGGCGGCATCCTGCTCATCCAAATCTCCGTAGGCAGTCTGTACATGTTCAGCGTCCCCCGTGGCTACACCGACGGCTTCATCCAGTGGTGCAAGCAGATCATCGGCCTCTGCCTCACCGCCTTCCTGCAAGCCACCATCCTCATTGCAGGACTGATGGTATTCAAAGAAAATGCCCTTCTTGGGCTGGGACTGATGTTGTCCGCAGGGGAAATTCCACGCATCGCCGGAACCTTCGGCCTGGACACCACAACCAGAGCCAACATCATGTCTGCGGTCTATACAGCCCAGGCTGCGGTCAATACCACCAGGACGGTGGTCCAGGCGGTGGCCAAATGACATAGAGCTGTGGCATCCGCTTTACACAAAGCACAAAACAAAAATCGTCCTACACACTAAAAAAGTGCAGGACGATTTTTGAAACGATGCATTTAGATCTGTCAACTCAGACATGCTGGTGTTTTACGATTGTGCCTTTTTCTTTTGGTATCGAACCATCTTGAGACATCCACTACCAAGCCAAGCGGCAACCCAAACCAGCGTCATCGCCAGAGAGAAACCTCGGACGAAAAAGAGAGATGGAACACAAAGTATTCCTATTGCCAAGCAAAACACAATGCCGGACTTAGTTATTCTTTTTTCTTTCCAACCATTCCAGTATAGAATCGCTGCGCTCACTCCGCATGTCACGACTAACCCAAGAATATCCCACCAAAGTTTTCTGTCCATCATCGCTTTCTCCCCCTGACAATATCCACGAGGTTGAGCACCAGAATAACCAGTACGAGCACCATCGTTCCATTCCATCGGGACATATCTCCTCCTTGCAGCTCAACAACCAAATAAAGAATACAGGTCAACCCCATAATCAGCACCATCACCCACGAGTAACGACGCATAGTCCGCTCATAGTGAGATATGGATTCTTCATAGGACATGTCCAGAGCATGCTCGTAGTCCTCCTGCGTATTCAGAGATTTTCCATCTACAAAAAACTCTACCTTTTCGCTGGGCCACACCACAAAGTGACAGGTCTTTCCCCACAGCTCCAGAGTTTCATCCAGCCCTCCCCGAACAGCCTGAAAGCTCTTGCGGTAGACAGTTTTTTCAAATTTATCGTCTACCCACAAGACATACTTGTTATTCATCACTTGACAAAGGATTGCGTGAGACACTCCATCCACAGTGGCGCTCCAGTTATACTCTTTTGTCATTTGTTCTCTCGCTCCCGTTATCCGCCCGCTTTGCAAAGTATAGCTTTCTAAACTTCAGCACAGTTCCCACCAGAAGAAATACACCCAGCGACGAGAAAGCGACCGAGGCCACCGGCTCATTAGAACTCAGACCAAGTGCCAAATAAAATATCAATGCAATCACAGTCCCAAAAAATAGGACGACCAATGCAATGAGTGGATAGCGAATCCAACGGCTCAGCTTCTTGTTCCCGCTGGTCTCTATGACCCCATCCACAATCAACTCCAAGAAAAACTCAAAAAGAATATCCATTCTCTCACTCCCTCTGTCTGCTAAAGCACATCCATGGGTAGACGCATCAGCAATTCTGATTTATATAGGAGCATGTATGCACCCTTATTCTTTCATGCGCAGCAGGTTTCGAATATACGCCACAGCCCCTGCCAGCACGAAAAGAGCAAACAGCCACAGCATCACAGAGGCAAACAATTCCTCAGTGTATAGGGCAACAGCAAAATAAACCGCCATAGCAATTCCAGACACGAACATCATGCATATCAAGGCGACCAATGGGTAACGAATCCAGCGGCTAACACCCTTGTTCGCACTGAGTTGCACTAAGACAGCCCCTACCATCCCCAAAATGAATACTAAAACAATTTCCATGTTCGCCCTCCATTTATTCGGGTTCAAATGAAATCCAGCAGCGAACGGACATACTTCCGCAGCTCACGACTGGAAACGGCACAGATAATCACCAGCAAGAGTCCCACAAGAAAAACCCATAAGCCGGTATCTGGGCCAGCACCGGTATATAGCCCGACACCCATGAGTAGTACACCCAAAACAGCAATTCCCTTCATCAAATACTTACCTATTGTCTTGGTCATGTGCTTCACTCTCCACATTGTGACTTATTCTTTCTTATCTTTCGATACAAACGCTACTATCAGGTGTACGATTGCTACACACAGCCAAGCAATACCCGTAAGGACACTCACGCCATAAAAATGAACCAGCGACACCAGCAACCACGTAATGGCTAACACCAAAAAACTCTTATTGGGCTTCATCTGCTGCTCCCCCTGTTTTCATTTTTATCATTTTACCACAAACATCCGTCTCTGTCACGAATAACCGCCAGAGATATGCCTGAACACCCCCCAATACATATGATGTGAGGACAATCTCGTTGCTTCTGCTTTGGTAATGCCCTGTTTCTTTGTTGGAATGTGTGAATAGCTTTCCCTGCTCAGTTCCAGTATGCTTTGCTTGCAAAATCACAGGAGTACGTCCCATGGGAGATAAGAAAAATCTCTGCGCCATGATTCCCGCCCAGCTGCATGCCAAGGTCATGGCAGAGGAAGAGCAGCTTGCACTGGGAACCCTGGCCGAATACGTAGAACTAATTCTCACCCAACACTTTGAAGGAGGTAACGTCACCATGGCAGCAACCAAAACCCTGGCCTTTCAAATCCCCGAGGAACTGGACCGGCGGCTGAAGAACTTCATCGCCGCTGAAAAGAAACGGGGCAAGAAAATCAGCCAGAAGGAGTTCGTCATCGGACTCATCGAACAGGCACTGGCTGAGTACGAGGCACAAAGCCTGACCCAACCTACAACCGAAGCATAATTCACTGAACTGGCCGCCGGGAAAACCCGGCGGCTTTTCTTTTGGAGGTGAATCAATCTGTACATCTATCCCGATAACCTGACCGCCAAAGCAACCCTGTGGCTCTGGGAACTCCGGGACGTGAGCGTCATCGGTGTGGGCCTTCTGCTCTCTGTCCTGGCGCTCACCCAGACCGGCATCTTCGTCCCCCTGGTGCTGACGGCAGTCTATGCCTTTCTCAGCATCCGATTTGATGGCACCAGCATCCTGGACTTCATCCGGTATGCGGTGGCCTTTCTGTTTACCAAACGGCAATTCTACGAATGGAGTCCTGCAAATAAAAGTCAAGCACCAAAATGAAAAAAGTCCCGCAAAATTTGCGAGACCGAAAAAAGGGTGCAACAAATCAGACCGGAGAGAAAGCACCTCACCGGC